>NZ_PNDT01000010.1:0-153501 GCF_005886375.1 Pseudoalteromonas sp. S1727 | reverse complement strand
TAAATATTTAAACATTCTAGCGTGCTAAATAAAGCGCTAACTGCGTTATAAATTTTTCATGTAGAACAACTACATGTCAAAATTTATGCCTTGTTATCACGCCATTTATCTGTCGCTATAAATGGTCAGTAACTTAACACGATTGGTATAAGCACAACTCATTAGCATAGCAGTGGTTATTGGGTATACATCTAGATATGGAAAAAGTATCAGAATTAGGAAAGTAAGAGAGCAAAGTATATTTTTAAGCGCCAGCGCTAAGCTTTTAAGTTATGAACTATTTTGCTGCTACCATGTACAACACTACCACCTTGATCATAGGTTGTTGAAGTTGGCACACCAATTAAAATATCTTTTAACTGTTTTACCGTTAATTGTGCCTGATGTGCTGCATGCGCATTGACATCATTCTTCTTTTTACATGATTCTAATAGTTTGCGCACATCACCAATTAGGTCTGATACTTCTTCAGACTCACTTTCATTATTAGCAAGTAATGCTTTGAGCTCTTTATCTAACGTTTGAACTTTACTTAAAAAGGTCAGTTTTTGCTTAGCAATATCTTTTAAGCCTTCACCACGACGAGAGGCTATCGCGGTTAACTCATCATCCAAGATATCAGCAAGTGATGTTAAGCAATTTAATTGCATAACAAGTTTAGAGCAAATTAAACGATTGTGATCAGCCATACACATCAAACTCAAACGCAGCGATATTTTTGGCTAACTTTTCAGCATCAATCTGATATTTACCTTCACTAATAGCCTTTTTAAGTTCAGCAACTTTATTACTATCAAAACCAGAAGACTGTTGCGCCTTATCTTGTAATGATTTTAATTGCTGAGCTTGCGGCGTCAAACTTACTGAATCAGCAGCTGCTTTAGGCGCATTTGCTTGTGCAGTATTTGCATTATTGTTTTGTAAATCAACTTTCTGCTGTTTGGCATTGGTCAACACATTAGCCTGTTGCTGACCTTTATTTACTTGGCTTACCATGATTTTAACCTATACGTTACCCAACTTATGCCTAGTTATCGGCACACACATCAGAAACTTTAGCATAAAAGTAAAAGTTTAGATAATTACTTGCACTGACTCAACACCGTCAACACGGGCATTTAAAACTTTTCCTGATTTTGCATTTTTTACTTTAACTTGCTCACCTAAAGTACCATCTTCTAGGGCTAAACCGGAAGTTTTTATTTTTAACCCACGAATTACAGCAAAAATAGTCACATTATCTCCTTTGCACACCATACAAATTTGATTTAAAGCAACGGGATAACCGCTGCGAATATTACGTTTACTACGACTACCAATTAATAGTTCTTCGTCTTGTAAGTACTGGGCGCGAACAAAATGTTTTGGCTTCATGATCAAGCTTAAATGGTGAGCTTCAATGACTTCACCGCGACTTAGGTTTTCACTCGCGACGACAACGGGTGAAAGCTCAATCATGCGTACGTGCACATATTGACTCCAACCATTTAAATCATTGCACTTAATTTGTACGGTGATCTGCCGACTAAAAGGAGGCTCGGTTGGAATAGTATAAGAAGGTGCACTTTCGCAACTGCGATCAGGAATGCGACTGTCTAAACTTAATGCATTAAGTTGTTTATCATCGGCGGTAGCGGGATCAAGTTGATCGTATATATAAGATACAGCGAGTTCTTGCAGTTGCTCTTTACTGTAAGTTTGCGCAGTCAGTGGTGTAACTAGGCATAGGCTAGCAAGAAAATAAAAAACACTGTATCTTCGGCTTTTTTTTAACAAACTCATAATGTTTCGACTATGCTTATGGTTGAAAACAGGGTATAAATATTTAGCGTCAATAAATAGACGCTCCCGTGTAGTTATGTAGCTTTACAGAAAGAAAGCAATTATTGTTCCGTTATTATTAGCTTTCTTTAGGAGATTGAAATGGCAGGCATTTTAGACTCAGTTAATCAACGTACTCAGTTGGTTGGGCAAAACCGCCTTGAATTATTATTATTCAAGCTCAGAGGGCGGCAGCGCTTTGGTATTAATGTGTTTAAAGTGAGAGAAGTACTGCAATGCCCTCCTTTAACAAACATGCCAAAATCAAACCCCTATATAAGAGGCGTCGCGCATATTCGTGGACAGACTATTTCTGTCATCGATTTATCGATGGCCGTAGGTGGCCCAGCGATCGAAAATATTAAAGATAGTTTTATCATCATTGCTGAATATAACCGTTCTGTACAAGGCTTTTTAGTCGGTGGTGTTGAGCGAATCGTTAATATGAATTGGGAAAAAATAATGCCGCCACCATCAGGGGCTGGTCGATATTCATATTTAACAGCAGTAACTGAAATTGAAAATGAACTGGTCGAAATTCTCGATGTTGAAAAAATCCTCAATGAAATTTGTCCAGTAAATACTGAAGTCAGTGCTGAGATAGCTAATGATGGTGAAATTCAAAAAGATTTAGGTGAGCGTATTGTATTTATTGCCGATGATTCAGCGGTTGCGCGTAATCAAGTCAAACGCGCGCTTGAGCCACTAGGCGTACAAACAGAGCTTGCCAAAAATGGCAAAGAAGCGTTAATAAGATTACGAGAGATTGCCGAGCTAGACTGTAAAAACAATATCACCGAACGAGTAGGGTTGTTGATCTCCGATGTTGAAATGCCTGAAATGGACGGTTATACCTTAACAGCAGAAATTAAAGCAGATCCTAAATTAGCTCCACTGCATGTGATTTTACATACATCGCTCAGTGGTGTATTTAATCAGGCAATGATTGAGAAAGTAGGCGCTGATGACTTTATTGCTAAGTTCAACCCGGATGAATTAGCTACAGCAGTGAAAAAATGGGTTCATTGTGACTAATCTGAAAAGGCGGTGTAACTTTGGAAAATAAGCATTTAGAGCAAAGTGAGTACGATCAGTTTCGTTCTTTTTTAGAACAACAATGTGGCATTGTGTTAGGTGATAATAAGCTTTATTTAGTGAAAAGCAGACTTGCACCATTAATGGTGCGTTTTAATGTCGCATCTTTATCACAATTAGTGAGTAAAACGTTGAGTCCACATGAGCGGCAGTTACGTGCCGCCGTTGTTGATGCTATGACGACTAATGAAACATTATGGTTTCGGGACCAATATCCGTTTGAGCTTTTACAAAGCAAATTATTCCCTGAACATAAAGAATTACGTCGGCCGCTAAAAATTTGGTCCGCGGCAAGTTCGTCGGGCCAAGAGCCATACTCTATTGCTATGTCTGTTGCAGAGTTTCAGGCTAAACAGCCTGGTGTGTTAAAAATGGGTGCGCAAATTATCGGCACTGATATTTCTAACACTATGCTGGATATGTGTAAACATGCGGAGTATGATTCACTTGCTCTGGCCCGAGGGTTGTCGGTAGAACGCAGGAAAAAGTTTTTTAAAGACAGTGGTAATGGCATGGCGCAAGTGAATGAGTCGATTAAGAAGTTGGTTAGTTTTCGGCATCTTAATTTATTAGATTCATATGCACTGATGGGCAAGTTCGATATTATTTTCTGCCGTAATGTGCTCATTTACTTTTCGCCAGAAGTGAAAGCGAAAATTATTGCTCAATTTTCCCAAGCACTGAACCCTAAAGGGTATTTGTTTTTAGGTGCCTCTGAATCTATGTCGGGTTTAAGCGATGAGTTTGATATGGTGCGGTGTAATCCTGGCATTATTTACCAAAAGAAATAATGCCTTCGCATGACATAAATTAAATGCTAAATTTCCAACCGTTTTACTAGTAAAACTGAGTTAATAATCTTATAAACGATGTGTTACCACATCGTTTTTCTTTTTAAATCAAATCATTAAACACTTCGTGAAATTCTAATTCAGTTGGCTCATCTTTTGCATTAATCATCCTAAGTCAATTTTTTGGAGATGGTTATGGCTATCAGTTTTGATAAAGCATTTGGGGTTCATCCTCATGCAATGTTGATCCGTTCGCAACGTGCAGAGTTATTAGCAACCAATATCGCTAATGCTGATACGCCGGGCTATAAAGCGAAAGACATCGATTTTGCCTCAGCGTTAAAAGCGGCAAAAAGCCACCAACAAGGCGGCAATAGCATGGTCACTACGGATGCAAATCACATTGCCGGTGGCAGTCGTTATGTTGGTAATAGTGAAATGTTTCGCTCGCCAAATCAAACAGATACAGGTGATGGCAACTCGGTTGATATACAAGTGGAACGAAACTTGTATACAAAGAACTCATTAGAGTATCAGGCAAGCCTGCAATTTATGAGTAGTAAAATTAAAGGCCTTAAAAAAGCCCTCGGTAGTCAAGGAGCATAAGCATGAGTTTATATAACGTTTTTGATATTTCAGGTACTGGTATGAGTGCACAAAATGTGCGCTTGAATACAACCGCAAGTAATATTTCGAATGCGAATACCATTAGCTCAAGCCAAGACAAAACATACCGAGCGCGTCACCCTGTGTTTGCTGCTGAACTGATGAAAGCATCAGAATCAACAGGTAATAATAATCAGGGGTCGTCTGTTGGCGTTAAAGTACTAGGTATTGTAGAGAGTGATAAACCGCTGCAAATTGAATATAACCCAAATCACCCAAGTGCGGATGAAAACGGTTATATCTATAAACCTAACGTTAATGTCGTTGAAGAAATGGCTAATATGATTTCCGCCTCTCGCTCTTATCAAACCAATGTGCAAGTTGCTGATGCAGCGAAGCAAATGTTAAGTAAAACACTGTTGCTTGGGCAGCGGTAATTGAGGAAAGATTATGAGTAACGATATCAGCACCGCATCGTCAACTTATTTAGATTCACTTAAGTGGCAAGATAATCAAGTCTCAAGTGAAGAGAAAAGTGATGCACTAACACAAGAAGATTTCTTCTCGTTGTTAACGCAGCAGTTGTCGTTTCAGGATCCCAGCAAACCTGCAGACAACGATCAGATGATTGCACAAATGACTAACTTTACTATGGCGGAAGGTATTTCTAACCTCAATAGTAACTTTCAATCATTAGCAGCATCGATGACCTCCAATTCAGCATTACAAGCATCTACGTTAGTCGGTAAGCAAGCGTTACTTGAATCAGATAGCTTAGACCTTAACGAGTCAGGCACAGCTAAAGGCACAGTGGTTGCTCAAGAACCTGTTGAGAACCTGTTTTTACGAATTGAAGATTCGTCAGGGCAATTGGTACGCAGTATTGATTTAGGTGCACAATCTGCCGGTGCGATCCGTTTTGAATGGGATGGCATGAATGATAACGAGGAACGTTTACCACCTGGTGAATATAAAATTAAGGCTGAAGGGCAGCTAAATGGCGAATATACCAGCCTGCCTATTGCTACTTTTAAGAATATCGAAAGTGTCAATATTAACGGTGCCAATGGCATTATTATTAACACCAAAGAAGGTGCGGTTAGGCTAACTGACGTTGCAGAAATCGCGTAAAAAATTTAATTATTCGTTAGCCTTAGGCTAAACATTGACAGAGTTAGAGGTGAATTATGAGCTTCAATATTGCGTTAACAGGCATAGCTGCCGCACAAAAAGATTTAGATGTTACAGCTAATAACATCGCCAACGTAAATACCACAGGTTTTAAAGAGTCGAGAGCGGAGTTTGCGGATGTCTATGCGTCATCGGTGTTTAGCTCAGGTAAAACTAAAAATGGTGATGGTGTACAAACAACTATGGTTGCGCAGCAGTTCCATCAAGGGTCACTAAAATTTACGCAAAATTCACTTGATTTAGCGATCACGGGTGAAGGTTACTTTGCAATGAGCCAGGATTTAGGTGCACAAGATTTTACTTATACACGTGCTGGTGCATTTAAGTTAAATAAAGATAACTTTATTGTTGATGCTAAAGGTAACTACCTACAGGGCTTTCCCGTTGATGAAGCGACAGGTGATACAACATCGGTTAGTTTAAGTACTTCTTCAGCATTACAAATCCCTGACTCATCAGGCTCGCCACGTGCTACCACGAATGTTTACTCGTCGTTCAATCTAGATTCACGAGCAAGCAGTCCTTCAGTAACAACGTTTGATCCTGAAGTGAGCGCGTCATATAACAGCTCGACTTCAACAACGGTTTACGACTCATTGGGCGAACCGCATGTATTACAGTTTTTCTTTGTAAAAACTGATTCGGCAGTGACAGGTAATGATAATGAATGGCAAACCTATGCAACGTTAGATGAAAAGCCATTTAGCCCAGCTGGTGTTGAAGAAACAGCCGCTCCTTACACTCCTATTTCAACGTTTCAATTTGATTCAAGTGGTCTACCACAAGCAACTGATGGGACTGCGAATACTGGAACTACATTTAATCCATTAGCTATCCCAGGTGGTGCGGGTGCCGCAACTGGCCTTTCAGATTTATTATCAAACGGCGCGAGTTTCCCTGAAGATATAAATATTAACTGGCGCGATGAAGCGGGCACTGCAAATAAGGTACCTACTCAATATGCAAGTCGCTTTGAAGTTAAAGCCTTAGATCAGGATGGCGCAACAGTAGGACGTTTAGCAGGTATTGATATTGGTACAGATGGTAAAATTGTTGCATCTTACAGCAATGGTGATACGTCATTCTTAGGTCAAGTAGCGATGGTACGCTTTTCAAACTCGCAAGGTTTACAACAAGCGGGTGATACAGGTTGGAAAAAAAGTTTAACCTCAGGTGAGCCTATTGCTGGAGAGCCAGGTTCAGGTACATTAGGCTCAATTAACTCGTCTGCACTTGAGCAATCAAATGTAAACTTAACAAACGAGTTAGTTGATTTGATCAGTGCACAACGTAACTTCCAAGCCAATTCTCGAGCATTGGAAGTAAACTCAACACTCCAACAGAATATCTTGCAGATCCGATAATCTCGGCGCTACTTTTTATAATCCGACACCTAGGCTGCTACTCATTAGCAGCCTTTTTTATTTCAATACGTTGGTTAGTCGTTGTGTATGCAATGACACTGAACGCTATGTCAATTTATTGTGGCACTTATCTTGCATTTATCTCGTTATAGATTTTTCAACGTGAGTCGATGATATGGACAAGATGGTCTACATTGCAGCGTCTGGGGCTAAGCAAAGTTTGCGGGGCCTTGCGCTTAAAGCAAATAACTTAGCTAATGCCAATACCACAGGCTTTAAAGCTGACTTCGCACAAGCGCGTTCAATGCAAGCGTTTGGTGAAGGCCTGCCTACGCGGGTGTTTTCCATGCAAGAACGTCCCGGCTCTAATATGACCTCTGGCGGTATTATTGAAACTGGTCGCGACTTAGATATTGCTATGAGTGATAAAGGGTGGCTTACCGTACAAGATGCAGCTGGCAATGAAGCCTATACAAAAGTCGGCACACTCAATATCAGTCCTGATGGGGCGTTGATGACAAGTCACGGGCGCCAAGTTATTGGCGAGGGTGGGCCAATCATTTTGCCACTGCCAATTGAAAAAGTTGAATTTAGTGAAGATGGTTCCATTCAAATTCGCCCACAGGGCGCACCTGCTAATTTTTTAGAGGTCGTTGATCGTTTAAAAGTGATCAAGGCAAACAACTCTGAGCTTGAAAAAGGCAATGACGGTCTGTTTAGACCTAAACCAGAACTACTCGTAGATGATATATGTGGATTTTGCGATATTGCTACTGACGTAAAAGTAATGAGTGGCACCTTAGAGATGTCAAACGTAAATCCGGTACACGAGATGGTGGATATGATAAGCCATCAACGCCAATTTGAATTACAAGTTAAGTTAATGAAAACAGCTGAAGAAATTGACGAACGTCATACTCAATTGCTGCGTATTGTTTAACTTTATTGAGAGGACACGACTATGAATCCTGCATTGTGGATAAGTAAAACAGGGCTTGATGCTCAACAAACCGATATTTCGGTGATCTCAAATAATTTAGCCAATGCCAGTACTGTTGGTTATAAGAAAAGCCGTGCGGTGTTTGAGGACTTATTGTATCAAAATATTAATCAGCCTGGTGGTCGCTCATCACAAGACACTGAAATGCCTTCAGGTTTAATGCTCGGTGCCGGTGCTAAAGTGGTTGCAAACCAAAAAAACTTTTCTCAAGGGAATATGTTAACCACTGAGAATTCACTTGATTGGATGATCTCAGGGCCTGGTTTTTTTGAAGTGTTGCAACCTGATGGCAATATTGCTTATTCGCGCAATGGGCAATTTACCACTGATGAAGACGGCCGTATTGTAACCGCGGGGGCGGGGTTTCCTGTGCAACCAGAAATGAATGTGCCTGATGATGCGCAATCAATTACCGTGTCGCAAGATGGTGAAGTATCTGTTCGCATTGCAGGCCAGCCAGATAACGTGGTGATTGGTCAGTTGACGATCAGCGATTTTATCAATCCATCGGGTCTAGAGCCTGTTGGACAAAACTTATATACCGAGACCGCAGTAAGTGGTGCTCCAGTACAAGGGAATCCGGGTCTCGAAGGTTTAGGAACTGTGGTGCAAGGGGCACTTGAAACCTCAAATGTAAATGTAACAGAAGAGTTGGTGAACTTGATTGAAACTCAACGCATCTATGAAATGAACTCAAAAGTTATTTCAGCAGTAGATGAAATGATGAGTTATATCAATCAACAACTTTAATAATTATTGGAGTAAAGTGATGCGTAATTTATCCATAGTTTTAGCGGGTGCATGTGTCTTGAGTGGTTGTATGACCACTCAAAATCTCCATGTGGTTCAAGATGATCCATACTACGCTCCAATGTACCCAGAGCCAGCTGCCGAGCAAGTTGTGCCAACCGGTTCGTTATTTGATAGCTACTTATCAAACGACCTCTATTCTGATAAAAAAGCGTTGCGAACGGGCGACATTATCACTGTTAAGCTCCAAGAGTCGACCCAAGCTAGTAAGGCAGCAAAAACAGAAACAGATAAAGAAAGTGATGCTAATTTAGATCCTGTGATTGGTTTAGGTGGCTTACCTGTCAATATTGGCGGTGACAGCATTCAGTTTGGTATTGGTAGTGATTCATCATTTAAAGGTGATTCTAAGTCCAATCAATCAAATAGCCTGTTTGGTGATATTTCAGTGAATGTAATGCGTGTATTACCCAACGGCAATTTAGTGATCCGTGGTGAGAAGTGGCTCACTTTAAACACCGGTGAAGAATTTATTCGTCTGGAGGGACTCGTTCGTCCGCAAGATGTAACGTCAGATAATACAGTGACCTCTAACAGAATTGCCAATGCACGTATTCAATATTCTGGTAAAGGGCAAATACAAGAGTCGCAAAGTGGCGGATGGTTAACACGCTTCTTTAGCAGTGCTCTGTTCCCTTTTTAAAGGAAGTTGATGATGAAAAGTCTAAAAGTGTTGCTATGTATTGGTTTGTTGGGTTGGCACTTTACTGCCAGCGCTGAGCGTATAAAAGATGTTTCTATGGTTGAAGGCGTTCGCTCAAACCAATTGGTCGGTTATGGCCTTGTTGTCGGTTTGCCTGGCACCGGTGAGCAAAGTCGTTTTACCGAGCAAAGCTTTAAAGCTATGCTAAACAGCTTTGGCATCACATTGGAAGCAAGCTTAAAACCTAAGATAAAAAATGTAGCGGCGGTTGCCGTTCATGCCGAATTACCAGCCTTTAGAAAGCCTGGACAGACGATTGATATCACAGTCTCTTCAATCGGGAGTGCTGGCAGTTTACGCGGTGGTACATTACTGCAAACTTTTTTAAAAGGGGTTGATGGTAATACCTACGCGATAGCGCAAGGTAGCTTAATTGTAGGCGGGTTAGGCGTTGAAGGGGCTGATGGTAGTCGAGTCGTGATGAATACACCGACAGTCGGTCGTATCCCTAACGGGGCAACAGTCGAGCGTGCGATTAACAGCCCTTTTATGCAAGGTGACTATATTACCTTTAACTTAAACCGCCCAGATTTCACTACCGCAAAACGATTAGAGCAAACAATTAATGATTTGGTTGGCCCACAAAGTGCGCAAGCAATCGATGCGGCGTCTATTCGTGTTATTGCTCCACGTGATGCTTCGCAACGAGTCGCTTATTTATCGACTTTGGAAAATCTTGAGTTTAAACCTGCCGATACGTCTGCAAAAATAATTGTTAACTCTCGTACGGGTACTATAGTGATTGGCAAAAATGTCAAATTACAAGCAGCCGCAGTTACTCATGGCGGATTAACAGTCACGATTGCCGAACAGCAAAATGTATCGCAGCCAAACGCGCTAAGTGATGGTGAAACAACAGTGACTAATCAAAGTATTATTGACGTTGACCAAGATGATTCAAGAGCATTTGTTTTCAACCCAGGAGTAAGTCTTGACGATTTAGTTCGGGCAATTAATGAAGTGGGTGCAGCACCAGGTGATTTAATGGCAATCCTTGAAGCATTAAAAGAAGCGGGCGCAATTAGCGGTCAACTTGTTGTTATTTAAAATATATCCCCCCTAAGTTTATGATTAAACTTTAGGGGGATGTTATTTGTATAACGAACTTATCTCTATCGTCTTGGCAAACTGGCACTCCTTATAAGTAATCCGAAACTTGCTTTGGCTCAATTATTGCATTGTTAATTCCATTATTAATCACTGTGTCAAATTGCTGATGGATACTAATCATCTCGATAAACAAAACTTCTTTGATTTAGGCAATCTTAATACGTTACGTCAAGACGCCTTAAAAAGTGATGCCTCGCCTGAAGCATCAAAAGAAGCATTAAAAAAAGCAGCGGCACAATTTGAATCTATTTTTACGCAAATGCTATTAAAAAGCATGCGTAAAGCCAATGAAGCGTTTGAAGATAAAGACAGCCCGTTTAATTCCAGTGGCGTAAAGTTCTTTGAAGAAATGCATGATCAACAACTATCCGTTGATCTGTCATCAAAAGGCTCACTGGGTTTAGCCGATTTAATCGTGCAGCAACTCTCCCCTGACGCTAAAAACTTTACACCTAGTTCAGTGCTACGCACAGTCGATAACTTTAGTAGTGATCGCCGCGCAAACGGGCAAAGTACAGCAAGTAAAACGCAACCGGACAGTGTCGATACCACGTCATCCACACAGCAAAAACCATTGTTTGAAAATGCTGATGATTTTATTAGTACCGTTTGGGAACATGCTAAAACGGCTGCTGAGAAAATTGGTTTGAATCCAGCGGTGATGGTTGCCCAAGCGGCTCTGGAAACCGGCTGGGGAAAACATGTGATTAATAAAAGTGATGGCAATAGCAGCTTTAACTTATTTAATATTAAATCAGATAAAAGCTGGCAAGGCGATAAAGCCAATAAAGTGACGCTCGAGTTTGAGCAAGGTACCCCTGTCAAAAAACAAGCAAGCTTTCGGGCTTACGATTCAATTAAAGACAGCGTGAATGACTTTGTGCAGTTTTTAACAGACAACCCGCGCTATCAAGAAGCACTACAAAATACTGCAAAACCTGCTGCATTCTTAGATTCATTACAAAAAGCAGGTTATGCCACCGACCCCAACTATGCCGACAAAATTAAGCAAGTTCTTAATCGGACTGAGCTTAAAACACTGGCGACAACACTCGTTCGCCAAGGAGTAAATTAAGATGTCGTTTAATTTATTAGACATTGCCAATTCAGGCGTTCGTGCTAATTCAGAATTATTACAAACCACCAGTAAGAACATTGCAAATGTTAATACGGTTGGTTATGTACGTGAACGCACAGAACATATGACCATGATCGACAATCAAGTTGGCCGTGGCGAAACGTATCGATTATTAAATGAATTTGCGCAAAAGCAGCTCAACCGTGATACTTCAAATAAAACCTTCTTTGATCAATTTGTTACAGAAGCAGGCCGTGTTGATACGTTATTCTCTGAGGAATCAAACAGCTTGTCGACGAGTGTTAATTCTTTTTTTAACAATATCCAAGAAAGTTTAAACCAGCCATCGTCATCTGTTGCACGCTCATTAGTGATGACTGATGCCGAAAATTTGCTTGATCAGATGGATAGACTATCAGGCATTGTTTTTGATCAAAAAAATATAGTCAATGAACAACTGGAGATCTTTTCCGATGAAGCCAATACGTTAATTCAAAATATCAGCAGTTTGAATAAACAAATTGCAACCGTAAATGGCACTCGCAACGAAGCAGAATCTAGCACTATGTATAACGAGCGAGATTTAGCAATTCGTAAACTATCTGAGTTGATTGATGTTGAAACACTTGATGGCCCCAATGGTGAAAAGCTTGTTTTTATGGGGACAGGTGAGTCATTAGTCATGCAAGATGGTGCATTCAATTTATTTTCGATGACGGGTGATCCTGATCCTAATTTTAAAGAGTTACACCTTGATGTGAATGGCGGCAAAGCCGTGCCGCTTGAAGTAGATGTTAGTAAACTAAAGGGTAAAATAGGTGGGTTACTCGCTTTTCGTGATGATATTTTAGTACCAGCACAGAATCAACTTGGCCAAATGGGGCTCGCACTTGCTGACGCGTTTAACCAGCAAAATAGACTAGGTATGGATGGAAACGGTGAGCTGGGAGGGGATATTTTTTCGATCCCCACAGTTGGCGGTTATGCTTATCAAGCAAATACCGGCAACTCAAGTATGACGGCCACTTTAGAGCCTGGTAAAGGGAGTGAAATTCCTGCCAGTGATTTTATTATTACTTATACAAGTGCAACAACAGTTGAAATACAACCTGTTGATAATAAAGGAGAGCCATTAGGCTCCCCCTCAAGTGCAGACATCGTGGCTGGAGTTATTGATTCGTCAACCATAACAGGTGGAGAGTCTTTCGGCTTACAGTTAAATGTAACTGGGACAGGGAATGTGGGTGATCAATTTGCGGTTAAATTAAATGCGGAAGCCGCATCTACTTTAACACTGGCAACCGATAGGCCTGAAGCGCTGGCATTGGCATCACCTATCCGCACTGCAGATAATATCAACAATACCGGTAATGCTAATATCTCAACTGGAACAGTGAGCAGTGTAACCAGTGGTGGGTTTACAACGACAAGTCCACCTAGTTTAGCCAATGGTGCTATTAGTATTGTTAAGACTGCAAATGCAAACGAATACACGTTAACGGATGATAACGGCACGACAACATTTACCATTACACCTCCTGCCGAAAATATACTTTCTCAAGCAGGTGCACCTTATGATAGCTATGGGTTTGATTTTAATATTGAAGGAACTCCCGCTGTTGGTGATAGCTTTACTTTGGAGTTCAACGAAGGCGGATTTGATGATAACCGGAATGGTTTATTATTGGCAGGACTACAAAGTGGTGAGTTAGTACGTCAAAATGTGACCACAACTGCATCGGCAGATAATCATAAAACATTTAATCAAGCTTATGCTGGCTTGGTGACTGATATTGGGGTGGTAACTAACCAAGCAATGACCAATGGTGCTGCTTTTGAAGCGTTAGCTCAGCAATCTGAAGCTTGGTATGAATCATTGTCAGGGGTGAATTTAGATGAAGAGGCTGCAAACTTATTGCGTTTTCAGCAGTCTTACGCAGCCTCAGCACAAGTGCTATCAACGGCTCGTACAATTTTTGACACATTACTCAGTGCGGCGAGGTAATTATGCGTTTATCAAATAATCAAATGTATCAAAATAGCCTAAAGTCTATTTTGAATAACCAACAGAATGTTAATAAAGCGCAAGAGCAAGTTAATACCCAAAAGCGTGTACTGACCGCTGCAGATGATCCATCGGCAACGGCACGGGCATTATTATATACAGATCGTATTCAAGCGAATGAGCAATATAGTAAAAATATCACTATGTTGACGAGTCGATTAAATACTCAAGAAAGCGTACTTGATAGTATTAAAAGCTCATTAGAAAGAGCACATACATTGGCAATTCAAGCTGGTAATGGTGTTTACACAGATATAGACCGTGAAGGAATTGCGGAAGAAATTAAATCAATACAAAGCAGTGTGCTTGATTTAATGAATGCTAAAACAGAAGACGGTAAATACATATTTTCAGGTTATCAAGATAACACGCAAACGTACTCGCTTGATTCATCAACAGGTAGATATGTGTATGGTGGTGATCAAGGTCAGCACAAGATCAAAGTAGCTGAAGGTGTGGAAATAAAATCCAGTGATAACGGCTTTGATACCTTTGAAAAAGTAAATGCGCGTTTGAATGTTACGTCAAATGATGCTGTCGTATCAGGCGGTATCACTAGTGCAAAAGTGTATGTGCGTGAACAAGCACAATTTGATGCTTTTCATAAAGCAAACTATAACGCTGATCCGACAGCAGCAGTCGGAGCAAATACCTTTAATGTGATCACTACAGCGGGGACACCTAATAGCTATTCTGTAGAGTTGGGCGGTAATATGATTGAGTCAGGTACATTTGAAGGTTCAACTCTCAAAGTTGCAGGTCTGGAAATTAGTATGAACCCTGTTGCAAATGGACAAGTTGATTTCACCTTAGAGGCACCGCAAAAAGAAAATGTGTTAAATACTTTGAGTGATTTGATTGCAGGCTTAACTAATCCAAGTATAAGTCAAGAGGATTATGAGCAAGTATTAGCAGATGCTATGACGCAAATTGATAATGGTAAAAATCAAGTGTCGTTAACTCAAGCGGGATTAGGTGGGCGATTAAACACCGCTGAAAAAATCACCCTGTCTAATAGCGATTTAGATGTAAATAATAAATCTTCGCGTGCAGATTTGGTTGAACTAGACATGGCAGAAGCAATCACTGAGCTCACAAAACAAGAAACGGCACTGCAAGCTTCACAGGCAACGTTTGGCCGCTTAGCTAATTTGTCCCTTTTCGACTATTTATAACTAATTAGAGTAAGGCAAAACATTGCCTTACTCTTGTCATTTTCTCACCTCTTAAGATTCATTCCTTTGTTATTTAGTAACTTAATTGAGAGCTAAAAAGAATATTCATCGTTAGTTACTATTTGAAATTAGCCATAGCGGACATTTTTTTTATATTTAAAATATAAATTATAACAATAGGTTAAAAAATAAATTTAAAAAACATGAAAAAAAACTAAAGGATTTTTTGACCAGACCGATAACTTAATTAACCAAGCATAGCGTTGTAAATAACAACCACTGCTTAATCTAAGTAAGTTTGAGAGTAAATGATAAGTTTACTTCGGGAGAGATAATCATGGCTTTATATGTAAATACAAATGTTAGTGCATTAAACGCACAAAGACAATTAAACAATTCTGGTAATGCACTGGATACATCATTTCAACGTTTATCATCAGGTTTTCGTATTAACAGTGCGAAAGATGATGCTGCTGGCTTACAAATTTCAGACCGTTTAACGTCACAGATTAATGGTCTTAACCAAGGTAACCGTAACGCAAATGATGGTATCTCACTAGCGCAAACAGCTGAGGGTGCACTTGATGAAGTAACATCAATGTTTCAACGCATGCGTACTCTAGCACAGCAAGCAGCAAATGGTTCAAATACTGATGAAGATCGTTTAGCTATACAGGATGAAATACGTTCATTATCTGCTGAGGTTAACCGTGTTGCAGCAGATACTACGTTTGGTGGTCAAAACCTTCTTGATGGCACTTACTCGGCTAACTTCCAAGTAGGGGCTGATGCAGTTCAAAACATTAGTTTTAGTATGGAAACAATTGGTAATTCAACCGTAGCAGCAAAAGGTAATAACAGTATTACTGCTAATGGTGGATTTACCATGTCGGGGATTGCAAGTGCTGCTAGTGCGGTTTCGGGAGCAACTTTAGACTCTGTAACAAATACTATTAATGGCAGCATAGGATCCGCCCCTGACGCTACAAGTTTTGCAGAGGTTTTTACTGTAGATGGCATAAGCGTTTCAACTCAAGCTAATGCACAAGCTGTTATGGCTGGTATGGACGCAATGATTGCAGTAGTGGATAAAAAACGTGCAGAGTTGGGTGCTATTCAAAATCGCTTCCAATCAACGATTCGTAATCAATCGAATATAGCTGAGAACCTTAGTGCTGCAAAGTCTAGAATACAAGATACTGATTTTGCACAAGAAACGGCTAATTTAACGAAGATGCAAATCTTGCAACAAGCGAGTCAGTCAATTTTGAGCCAAGCGAATCAACGTCCTCAAGTTGCGTTATCATTACTAGGGTAATTTAGTAACGTTTTATAAGCCACTAAGTGAAGCAGCAAATTTTCTCATAGTGGCTTATACTTAAGCTTATAACCAAGGGGGTTGTGATGATTGATTTTAATTCTACACAAAAGGCAAATGATGGCTCTACTGCTAGTGTACTCGGCCAAGTAAAAGCCGTCATTGAAGAGGGGAAACGGAATAAAGGCACGGAACTTGCTGGTAGGGAGGCGGTAGATATCGATAATACTAAAAAAACAGAGCAGCAGGATAAAACAGATTTAATTGCTGAAGTTAAAGAGAACCTAGAAAAACTCAATGAGTTTATTCCAGTTACTGCGACAAATTTGATATTTGAGTTTGATGAATTGGGTGACCCTCCAATTATTAAAGTACTTGATAAACAAAGTAATGAAGTAATACGTGAGATCCCCACTAAAGAGTTTCGTGAAGTAGCTAAAGCTTTAGATGAATTTGCCGATAAACTTACCAATAAAGGTTTATTATTTAATAAAACGGCTTAGCAAGTTTTATTGCTGCCAGGAGTAACTATTATGCCACTTATCACATCTGCAGGCGTTGGCTCTGGTTTAGATTTAGAGAGTATCATTTCAGCTACATTAGCTGCTGAAAATACTCCTAAACTAAATGCATTTGCAAAAAAAGAAGAGACTCTACAAGTTGAACTTTCTTCGCTGGGAGAAATAAAGTCCGCGATGTCAAAACTGCAAGATACCATTGAGAAACTGGCAGATCCTGATAGCTTTAATAAGCGTATTGCGAACATTACTCAACCAAGTAGTGATGATGGTGATCTTATCTCTGTCACACCAACAAAAGACATTACACCTGGTAACTTCAAAATTGAAGTACTCGAACTTGCTCAAGGCAGTCGAGCAACATCAAACGATGCTGTTCCACCCTTATTTACCTCTACTGACGATGTAGTTTCTGCTTCTGGCGGCACCTTGTCCTTTGCCGCTGGCGATAAAAGTTTTGATCTAACGCTTGATGCTGGTGCGACACTTGCAGATTTACGCGACGCAATAAATGATTCTGATGATAACTTTGGTGTAACTGCAAATATAATAAACACAGGTACAGAATCAAAGTTGGTACTTACTTCTAATGTAAGCGGTTCAGGTAATGATTTGGTTATCACCAATGATAATGCCGAACTTGATAATGTATCAACCGTTGCAAATGCAGGTGGTGCAGGTGGTATTGGTATCGCTGCTGGTAACGAAGCGAAAGACGCTAAAATTAAAGTTGATGGTATTGAAATTACCAACGACACCAATACATTTAAAAATGCGGTGCAAGATATGACTATTGTTGCGAAGCGTCAAAGCATTGATGGTGAAACGGCTAAACTTGCAGTGGAGTATGATAAATCGAGTGTGACAAAGCTCGTAGATGAGTTAATTGCTAATTATAATAATTTAATCGGTCAAATTGGTTTTCAAACTCGTGTTGGAAAGCCACTTAATGGTGATTCAACGATTCGTTCATTTGATTCGCAATTAGTAAACACATTGTCTACGGAATTAACCGATGCAGGCCCTTTTTCAAGTATTTTTGACATTGGCTTAGGAGTCAAAAAAGATGGTTATCTAGAAAAGTCTTCGCTGGTTCGTAGTTTAAATGAGGCTATGGACGAAAATTTTGATGATATTGGCAAAGCTTTTTCTGGTGAAAACGGTTTGGCGAAAAAATTTGAGTCTTTATTAGATAACTATGTAGACTCCAATGGTATTATGAAACAACGTGAGAATTCACTTAATGCTCAATTAGATGAGTTAGAAGATGATGTTATCAATCATGAGTATCGAATGGAGTCATTAGAGTCGCGGTTGAGAAAACAATACTCAGGATTAGATGTATTACTTGCACAGATGCAATCTACACAAAGTTATTTAAGTGCGCAATTATCAAGTTTACCAGGCTTTACAAAATCAAAATAACGTCTTTTTTATATTAATTTAAAGCACACGATAGAGTAGGTGATGTATGTACAACGCTAGAGTTAAAAATTATCAAAAAGAAGCCCTAAAGACACGAGTTGCGGGGGCTGATCGCTATGAAATCATTCAAATGTTGATGGCGGGGGCTATTGAAAAAATGGTACTTGCGAAAGTGGCGATTGATAAAAAACACCTAGAGGCTAAAAGTGAACACTTGTCAAAAGCATCAGCAATTCTTGGTGCATTACGAGATTGTTTAGATTTTGAGGTTGGCGGTGAAGTAACCGAAAACTTATTTTCACTATATTCTTATATGATTGAGCGCTTAATTGATGCTAGCATTCAAAATGATGTGAAAATAGTAGATGAAGTATCTAATCTGTTGAAAGAAATCAAATCAGCTTGGGATGCTATTCCTGTCGAAGTGCGCAACCAAACATTTGCTGAAAACAGTGCCCATGCAAGCTAAGCTAGAGCAATTAGAAGATCAATTAAATTTATTAAAGCTACAAGTAGCTGAACAGCAAGTAGAAAAGTCAACTGCTCAGCTTGAGCTTTTTCTTAATTCATTAAAAGATGTATTTAGTCAGCCTCAAAAACTTAATCTGCCAGAGCAAGTGCGATTACAAGAGATGAATCAACAGCTAATAATACTTTGCCAGCAGCTTCAAGATGCAAAAGACTCAAGTAAAAGTGATCTTTCTAATTTAATGAAAAATAAAAAGAAAGTTGGATTATATAACCAGCTTAAGTAGGCTACTAATGACACTACCGCCGAATTTCCAAGATCAAATAAACGATATAGAACAAAAACTCTCTGAGGCGCAAGCCCATGAATTACGAGAGCAACAATTTGCAGTAGAAGCAAATGAGCGATTCACAAAAAACTTAGCTGCATTTAAACACTACTACCCTGACGTGTTTAAAGCAATTCAGGAGTTTCAACCAAGAGAAGATTTTTGTCTGCATGTGACTAAGTCTGGTCATGGCAATTTTGTGCCAAAAGGCAAAGAAGCTCCACTATATGGTGAAGATCCTTATCAGCAAGTCAATACACAAGTGAATACGGCACTAACGACCCCAATAATTGCTAAAACTGAATATACAAAAGTAGACTTATTAAACTTCGATGAACGTTTGCATATTCAATACATGCAAAAGTTAATCGAATATATCAGGAAGATAGGTTTATACGAGCAATCAGATAGCTTAAGTGAGATTAAGGGATCATTTCCTTCTGCAATGATTTTTGGTTTAGGGTTAGGTTATGCTGTTGAAAGCTTAATAGAGCGTGTTGAGTTTTCTTATATATTTATCATTGAACCAGATTTTGAAGTCTTCTTTGCTAGTTTATTTTGCATAGACTGGTCTAAGTTAATTCAAAGGGTTGATGATGAAAAAGGGTGCTTATTTTTACTGCTAGGAGCTAGCGAGCAGGAGTTAGCGGAGGATCTCAGTATTATCGCAGAAGATATTGGTGCTTTTTGTATAGTAAATAGTTTTTGTTTTCAGCACTATCAAGATGATAAGTTATCAAAATTGGCGCAGAATTTTTACTCAAATTATTTTCGTTTTCAGTTCGGTTTTGGTTTCTATAATGATGCAATTACTGGCTTTGCACACTCTTTGATTCATACGCAAAACAATGAAAATTTTTTCAATCAAGATTTAGATAAAATAAAACGAAATGAAAGCAACCCTCCAGTATTCATAGTAGGAAATGGCCCTTCTTTAGATGAGTCAATAGAGTACATTAAGCGAAATCAAGGCAAAGCAATTATTTTTGCATGCGGGACTGCGCTTGGCTCATTAGTTAAGGCCGGTGTAAATGCGGATTTTCATGTATTAGTGGAGAGGCCGCTGCGCAATTATGAAGCTTTGTTAGACATGCTACCTGTTGGCGAGTATAAAAAAGTTAATTTATTATCTGTTAATACCGTTTATCCAGATACAGTCGATTTATATAAGTGGTCAGGTTTGGCTCTTAAAGGTAACGAAGCCGGCTCTGATTATATTAATCTCCAGCACTATATTAAGAATAAAAAAGGGCTACCATTTATACCACATTCAAATCCTCTTGTCGCAAATACAGCTTTATCCTTTGCTTTGAGCTTTGGCTTCAAGGATATATATTTATTTGGAGTTGATAATGGGAGTGTCAATGAAGGGCTTATTCACTCGCAACTAAGTATTTATAATGATTTACATAAAGGTAAGTTTGATTACGAAGAATTGGATTTAGACTCAGATTCAGTTATTGGAAACTTCAATAAATTAATTAAGACTAATAGCACATTTAAGATGTCTAATAATCAATTAGAGCTATTAATAAGTTTATTTCCAAAATGTGATGTTAAAAATGTTGGAGATGGGCTATCAATCAATGGTGCTACTTCTGTTCACAGTGATGAGCTAATTGAGCTAGGTTATAGTGTTAATAAAATTGAAGAAGTAGCCTTGGTTAAAAGCTTATTCTCGCAGATAAATATACCTTCGAATTCACATGTTGAGAGAATTCAAACGGTTTTTGATGAAATTATAAGTCATTTAATATCAATAGCTAGTGAAAGTGTGGTCACAGTTAAAGAGGCTGCTGATAACTTGATGAGGCAATCAAGGTATATATACTCATATAAAGACACTGTTAATCGATTTTACTTCAATATTTTAAAAGGCTCATTATTATATTTTCATACACCAATGCAGTCTGTGCTCTATAGCTTGAATGAGGAAGAAAATAATATAGAGTTTTATAATGGCTTAAATAAGATATGGTTATCTTACTTAAGTGATATAAGAAGTGACTTTCCAGTATCATGTAATAAAAAATGTGACTGGAGCTTTGCTTCTAAGAGTCCTACGCTTTTGAAACAAGGCAATCCTTTAAAAGTGTTGCAAGTATATAGTTCTGTATATACTGCTGTAGATGTTTTATATCAATATTTATCTAAGCTTGACTCAAGCTTTAAATTTGTAGGGCGAAATTTAGTTGATGAGCAAGTTGCTTCTAGGAAGCTTTTTAAATCATTTTCATCGTCTGAATGCATAGAAGCTTATACTGCCGATCCTCTGATCAGCGAGCTAGGTTTTGAGAAAAATGACATAATCATTTTTAACAATCTGCTATCTGATTTTATAGGCAACGAGAAGGGGGTTATTTTTATAAGAAATCCTGTGCTTATGTATGCTGAAATGAAAAAATACTATATCAATAGCAAAGATTTAGAGCTAGAGATTACTAGCAAGCTAATGTCAATGGTTAAAGCATTCAAAGATAAGAAATTTAGGTCTATAATCTCAAGTGGTCAATCTGCTTTAGTTAATTTTTGTTCTTATTATAATTATAAATTTAATCTTACCTTGAAGAGCATGGTGGTAATTAAATTTGAAGATTTTATTCTCAGTCCATCAATCATTAACACTGAGATAGCGAATTTATTAGATGAAGATATAGTTAAAACAGCAGAAAAAGAAATTGTATGCCTCAACTCATACATTGAAAATGACAAGTTACTTCTCAAATATATAACAAATGAAGAAAGAGCAGAAATAGAAGCTAATTGTCATGAGTTACTCAACTTATATGGGTACTAATATTATCTAACCAACGTCTAGACGTTGGTTAGATAAGCTAATGTATTATTATACGTAATCAAAATAAGCTTGGTAAGCTTGGCACTCTTCAGAAAGCTTTTCAGCTTGTTGGATATCTTTTTGAACAATATGCCTGTAAGGCTTATCTCGTTTTCTTATTTCACCTTTAAATAATTCCTGTTCAAATGTCCTGTTGTAGATGTCAAAATTTCTATCTACAACACCTTCCCCTTCAAGTTCTAGTAGTTGGCAAAGCTCACTTCTGTAATCATAAGAATCAATAAAGTCTTCGTATCGAATGATTTTAGAGCAGCTATTCTTTTCGCAAAAACTTAATATATACTTTGATTCTCTTAAGCAATATTCGTAAGACCAATCTTCGTTTAAAGGCACATTTTGTTGCCTGTGCTTCTCAACTAAACTTAAATAAATATCTTTAATATTTCTGCATGTTGCAACGATTTTTTCAGGAAAGATAAGCTTGTTAACTTGAGAGTGTATGTCAGACTTTACTTCTTTTATTCCTATTTTGTAGTTTTTTTCTTTTAATGATTTTAACGTTTCAGGCAATGAGCTAGGGTCATTTTGTAAAGAAAAGTCAGTTAATTGATTTATTAAATTAGCATTAAAACGATTGTTTTCTGAAACATTAGGTTCGACAAACATAAACTGTTTGGCATCAGGCTTTGTAAAGTAATTAGCGATTAATGTGCTTCCTGAACGCCCCATTGATGCAAAATAGATGTACACTTCAAATTGATTCATTTAGGAAGCCTCAATAATGTAGCTGTGATGTCTTTATGGTCTTTTGTAAAAGCGTAACCATGGTCTATAAGCCATTGTTGAGCCTCTAACTGTTCATCTTTTGGTAGATTATAGTATTCAAAGTTTATAATCATTGGCTTTATTTTTTTAATTGGAAATGAAGATAACACTTGCCAATCGTGGCCTTCCGTATCTATCTGAAGTAAATCTAATTCTAAGATGTTATATTCTGAAATTAAGCTTTCAAGTGTTACACAATCAACCTCTTCAGAGACCATATATTTTTGTATTAGCGAGAGGGTTTCATTGTCTACTTGCTTTCCCCCTAATGCATTTCTGTCTGTATATATAGATGAAATTCCTAATGCCCATTCAGGTAAGATTTCATTTTCTATTACATCTCTGGGGATCCTATTGAGTATGATTTTTTCTTCATCATGAATTGCAGCATTGATGAGTGTTAATTGATCATAAGCTCGGTAATTTTCTACCAATAAGTCAAACATCTCTTTATTTGGCTCTAATAGAATTCCTTTTAAATTTTTCGCTTTTATATGCTTGTGAAGGGGGTCGAATCGTTTACCATCCATAGCACCCACTTGAATAAACTCAAAGCGCTTACCAGAGCCACCTTTAATGCTGTAAAGTCTATCTATTAATATATTGAGGCCCAGAATAATGTCTGGCCAAGTATAGTCATCAATTGATGTTCCTGTAGGCAAAATATCAAACCTCTCTTCATTAGCTATATTGTTTTTACGTGAAGATACTAGCCTATTACTAAAGTTAGGTTTTTTCTTCTTAGTTTGCGTACGTGACTCTTGATAATGGATTATGTGCGGCGCAGAAATACAGTTTTTTTGATCGAATATATAAGTGTAACTATTCGGTAACCAACAAGTGATCAGTGGCGAAGAAGTCGAAACTTCACACCAAGCCTGATCTAATAACATTTGATCCCATATCAAGGGCTTTATTTTGCTTAAAAAGGTCCAGTTTTTTAATAACTCAATGGCGTTTTTGGTGTAATTGAAAAAAAGAGTTCCACTGGCGAATTCCCAGTCATCGTACAAATGAACCCCAAAGTCTACAAAATGAGGGATCAATGGAGCCCTTTTTACTTTTGCATCTGCATCAACCCAAAGAACGGGGCCTTTAGTTTCTTTTAATGTGTTTAAAATGAATTCAGGTTTTAAACTGCAATTGACTTCCCAATCACCCGCGGAGTCAACACCATGTATTAGGTAATTATCGTACCCAATAGTATCAAGTGAACTTTTAAGTTCCATCGCGCAATTTTGATAACTTGTATTTTTAGTGTAGTAACTAATTACTTTTGGTTTTAAACCTCTGTCAAAAAATCGACTGCTTTTTGCACCAACCCATATGTTTTCACCTAAATTAGAACTTACAATAGGTAAGAATTTTGCTTTGAGTTCATTTTTTAATTCGTGATTTCTTAAGATAAGGGTGTCGTGCTCATCATATACACTTTTAATGTTATCTAATAATTTGTTTAAACTCATCTCATTATTCACTTATAGAGATACTCAAGGATTTTATATTTTTTGGAATCTGATTCTTAATTGCATCAGCAGATGTTATAGAGCAAATGATTATTAAATCTGGATGCTCTTTATACGCCTCTAGCGGAGTCATTATAGTCTTCGTAAGTGACGAAGCATGTTTATCAGGATTAGAATCGATGAAGAAGTAGTTATCACCAATGTACTCTTTCAAGGAATTCTCTAAATGGTTTGATAAAGCTGAAATTCCCCAAAAGGCTATTTTTTTTGGTTGAATAAGTTTTATTTTTTTAATCATATTAATGTCGATAATTCTTAGAACTTGATCAACTTGATGAGAGTCTATTCGAGAATTAAGTAGTTTGAGTTTTTCTGAAAGATCGAATAAACCAAACCTACGAGAGTTCAATATGTTAGCAATCGTAAGTTTATTCTTTCCTATATTTGCTCCATCAAGCGCAAGAATAAAACGGTTTATGCTATCACCCAAGTCAATAATTTCTGCAAGTTCTGTCCATAAGAATGGAGCGTTATTATCACGGCCATTTTTAAGTTCATGATAAATTGCTTCACTCGCTTCTAGAACTTTACTCTTGGCAAGTGTTAAGTGATAGTGGCTTTTCTCTTTCAATCCTCTTGATAATAAAATTAGTGCTAAATATAAGCTTGATTGAGCAGTTTTTGTTACTAATAGTGAGCAAAACCTCTCAATTTTATAGCCTTCAAGAATACAAAATTGTTTTTCAGCTTCTGCAAAGTTACCTGTGCTATAGAAGTAACTTCCGAGAGAGAAGCGCAGTGAAATTAGCCACCTTAATGTAAAGCCAGAAGGTTTTGCCTTTTCAGCTTCATCAAGTAAGGCCAAGCTGTTATCGAGCCATTTTTGGGTATGTTCATCTTCTGCATAGCTAACAATAGTGTTAAGTAGCAATCTGTTTTGCAAAGAGGTATCGCTATTAAGGAGTTCAAGCGCATAAGAAGATCTTAATTTTTTGTCTTCAATACGTTGGCCAACTTGAACAACCTGTCTATGCAGCCAAGGAGAGTCCATACCGTTCGCAAAGTCAATATACGAAGGTAAGTAGTTACTTGAGTATTGGGGATTCTCGTAGCTTAAATCACGATTGATTTTTGCCCACATTGGATTCGTTAAATTTGGCGTCGCAACAACGATAATCCATTCAGTTTCAAATTCGCCTTGGCTAGGTGATAGTTCGCTATAGGTTCTTGCAGCATCAAGGAGTTTAAATCCGCCAGGCGCGGTTTGTGCGAATCTTTTTTCAATCATGAACCCATAGCTTTCAATAAGCGTTTTAAACTTATTCCAATCAAATTCATGAAAATGGAACGGGTTAGGGTCTTTACCTGTCTCATCCACCCATAAATATGGGACGCTTAGAACTAAGCGGCCATCAGGTTTTAAATTGGTAGTGCAAAATTTAAAAAAGTTCTCATAGTTTCTAAGATGCTCAATCGTTTCAAAAGACGTTATGGTATCTACGCGAGGAGTATTTAATTTATCGAGTAGATCTAAATCATATTGTTGATAAGATAATTCACTATTGCCATAAATAGTATTCGAATAATTGACGCTATCTTGGCAAATATCTAAGCCATAAACACGTTGTGCTTTTGATAAGTTTGAAAGTAAATAGCCACCATAGCCTAACCCTGAAGCGCAATCGATGACAGTATCGCCTTCTCGTATAAAGTTACATGCCCATACATAACGGTAGGTGTGGGCATCTGAGCGGGCGCCTGACTCCCTGAGCATGTCCATATGCAAGTCGCGGTTCTCTTTCAACCATATTAACGAGTCTTGTGTGTCTTGAGTGTTTCCTAAAAATCGAAAACTACCCAAAGTAAACTTCTGATTATCATAAAGCTTATCGTAAGTGTAATAATGATAGTCGATATAACTTCTTACAAAACCATGTTCAAATAATTCATTCTCAATTTCTTCTTTCGCAGTATTTAAGTGCTCATTTACCAATGTAAGTATCAGTTCTTGTTGAAAGTCTAAAGCATGGATCTCTGCTATAAGAAGGCTTAAGTCTTTAATGTCAGATATAATATGTGACTTCAAACTACAGTCTAACTCCGCCAAGCTCTTGCTAACTCGCCAATCTAAAGTTTGCTCCGGATGAAATATAAACTTTCTTTTTTCTAATTCATTCTTGAAGTTCAGCATTTAATTATAACTCCGTTACTTATATTCAGATTTTCAATGTGCTTTTGGATTTCATCTAAGAATGATTCAGATGCTATAACTACAGGTAAACTTAAATTTGAAGCTTGAGTAGGACTGATTACATCAAAGTTTCGTATTTTATAATTTCCAAACTCTGCTTTTTTATCAACCAAATATAAAATATTAATATTTAATGACTTAAGTACTAACTCTAACTCATCAAAAAATTCTCCAGCCCCATAAACGATTACTTCATTTATCTGGTGCGCTTTTAACTGCTCATGAATTCTAATGATAGCTTCTTGGTGCTTACTTTCAGTTTCATTGTGGAAAAAAACATTATCTGAAAAAAATTGAGGGTTTAATTTAGTTATTAGCCCTTGTGGCCAAGTAACATTTTTAGATAATTGCCCTTTGAATGTTAAATGGTTACTCCAAAACTCTTCTATGCCAATGCGATTAACCTCATCAAGTTCATCTTGTTCGATGATCGAATAATGGCTTTCTGAGCCAAAATTATCTTCATGTTTAAGCGCTCCTAAGAAGTTTGCTTCAACTTCAGTTGGAAACCTAACTTGGCGTGCCAAGCATGTTATAGCGGCAAGTCTTTGGCTATAACTTTGTTCGTTTAGTGAATATTTCTTACTAAAGTATAAATAACAATTAACCCCTTGATTAAAGGCATCAACAAGGTCTTGTTGCCATTTAGAAATGGGAGACTCGGCGCAGATAGGTTCTATTTTTTGATTTTTATTAATAAGATCTAATGTTGTTGTACTTTTACCAACCAAGAAATATTCGAGTATTTCAGGGCTTCTTGATATAGCCATAATATCTGTAAAAACGCTACTAGAGTAAGGTAAAAATGAAGAAAAAGTCAGCTCTTTTACATGATTGTATGCTCGCTCTGTTGTATAAAATAGAATGTTAAGTTTTGCCGATTTTTTTGCCGCTTTTTTTATTTGATAATTGATGGTTCCACCTGCACCAAAGTCTACAAAAGCGAAATCATTTCCTTGCGTATTTTGCTCAATGTATAAATCTAATAACTGCTTTTTATCCTGAATTAACTGAGTTAATTGTTCACGGTGCTTTTCTAAGTATGTGCTGATAATCTGAACTTTACGGTTATCATTTGAGATTTCATTTACTTCTTCTTCTAAAATTGATTGCAGTGCTTTCTCATTTTTGTAAGGTAATTGGAGGTCTGTAAATAAATTTTTTACGGAGTAGTTTTTTCGGGTGAGAACTCGAGAAATATCGTAACTGAGCTCTTCTGGCGTAATTGATGGTAAATACGTTGCTTTTCGAGATGCATAGAACTTACATGTTGAGAAAGAGTCGTTTTTTTCAGATAAAAAATCAAAAACATGTTTATAGATCTGTCCTTCACGCATAAGAAATAGAATATGATTTATATTGCTTAATTCACATTGCTCTCTAGTCCATTTTGCAAATCCAGCTAGCGTCGGACCATGGATAACTGCTCCTAATAGAAATGCATACTTTTCTTCTGCACTTGAAAAAGTAGGGGTAAGTAATGAAGCAAGCTTCCTTGTTTGGTTTATTCTATTTGTATAGAAGTTTTTAAAAGTTCTCTCTCTGGATAATACGTGGTCAATCCATCTTGGAGGTGCGAAATGAAGTGCCTTAATATTTTTTTTTGTTGCATTTATAAAGTCTGACTTAAGGTTATCCCCTATATGTAGTAAGTGATTTTGAGCGATACCAAGCTTACTAAGTACATAAGTGTACATGTCACCACTTGCTTTTGTTAATCGAGTTTCGCTTGAAACAAATATGTGTTTAAAGGTTATTTCAGGAAAGTTTTTTTTAAGGATATTAGCTAAAAATTTAGTATCTAAGTACATATCTGATGTCGCAATGAAATCGACATTGTAATTAGATAACTGTTGTATGATCTCTTTGATTATAGGGTCTGCATATAGATATTCTGATTCGATTTCTTGCTCAATTGTAATAAAATCGAACTGAACTGATTTAGGGTAAGGAGAACATGTGTAGATCTCTGATAAATTAATATCTTGGTGCGGGTTTTGTAGTCTCGCTTTTTTCTCAAAGAAAATTCTACTATTCCTAAATGATTCAGGATCAGTTTTAATTTCAATATTTTTCTCAGTAGCTCTTTTTGCGACGGCACTAAATATATCTGTTGGAGAGTCACAGTCACGTCTTAATAGAGTATCAAATATATCAAAAGATACGACTTTAACCTCATTATTTTTCATAAGGTTATCAAGTTGAGAGCTTATTTCACTTTTTAAATATAAGTTTTGTAATTCCATCAGAAGCCTATTTCTTACTGAATCGTGTTTATTATTGCTTTGTTTAACAGCGGTGGATGAGATATTTTCTGTTCGGGGTAAATAAACGACCTCACAAAATGGCTTAAGCTCATCAAATTTGTCTTGCCAGTCATTACCAATAGCAAATATATCAACGTTATACTTTTGAATATCTCTAATTTTTGCTGCCAACTCTGTTCAGGTATCACGCAGTCAACATATTCTATTGCTTCCACTATATCGGCACGATCCTGATATTTATAAATACTTTGTTTGCCCTCTTTTAAATTAAACTCATCTGTGGATACACCAAAAATTAAATGATCTCCCATTGCTTTTAGTCTGCGAAGTAGATTTAGGTGGCCAATATGAAACAAATCGAAGGTACCGTAAGTCAAAATCGTTTTCATTTACTTCTCCTTAAAAAACGGTTGCATTACTTATTTGTCCTAAATGCCATTCTTTCTTGGGTGTACGCCAGTCATCACCATAGTGGTCTTGTAGGTAACTCTCAGCTTCTCTAGGGATCATTAGGCTATGAGTTTTAAACGTAATATTTTTTCTATGGAACATATGCTTACTTTTAAAGGTGAAGCCGCGTGATGAAATAACGTGGTACATTTCATCGCCATTAATATACTTTATGAAAAAATCAACTTGCGGGAATTCTTTTAAATTTGTTACAGGACGTAACTTAAAACTGGCAATATCTTTATGTTTTATTGTTGCGTAGTCACTTTTGGCGTAATTGATAGCTACTTGCCATGTAACACCAAAGCATTGCTCTAGTTTCGGTATCAGCTTATTGAGTGTATTTAAACACTGTTTTGCATGGGGGTGAGCGATGGCAATATCTAAATCATCATCCCATGGGATTAACTCATTATCACGAACGATCCCTAATAGCGAACCTGCATCAACAAAGTAATCTACCGATTCAAGACTTAAGGCTTTGCAAATAAGGCCAAGTAATTGCGTTGCTCGGGGTTTGGTATTGCTATCTCCAAGCTTTGTTATTTTAATCGCGTGAGCGGGGAGTACTTTTACTTTCTGAGGTGGCAATCCAAGTTCAGTTATAAGCTGTTGTTCTATTTGCTCAAAAAACTCGCTGGCAATAAAAATATAATCAAATTCAGAGTAAAGAACTTTTTCAGGGGTATATATGTCCAAGCCATTTATTTGGATTGCTTGTTTTTCAGCGTCATTATCAATATAACCCTTTACACTATAACGAGCTTTTAAAAAGTTATACGCGGCGATACCTGCATCACCAGCACCAAAAATATAGGCTGTTTGTTGTGTCATAGTGTTTGTATTGTTGTTCGCATATTAAAAAGTTAAGCAAATCTTAGACCATTTATTAAGTTTTGCTAGGGCACTTGAATATAAGCTTAACTGAAGGCATAGTCATTTGATAGTTCCTTAGAACACTTATTTGTATGAAAGAACAAAGAAAAATCGCTTTTTATGCGAATGCAAGCCAAACTATTGGTTTTGGCCACATTATGCGCCAGTTAGCATTAATTGAAGCTGCTTTATTGCAAAACTATCAGGTTGTTCTATATGCACATGACATTGCCCCGACACTCCTAAAGCGCTTGTATTTACTGCCGATAAAAATAGTGTTGTTAGCAGGAAAATGCTTAACCACGCAATTACATCTTACAGATGCAGTGGTTATTGATGACTATTATTTAACTGAATCGGATTTTATAGATTTAAAACAAACTGGTAGCTGTGTAGTTTTGTTTGATGATAATACGTATGAGCCTTCTCTAACCGTTGATTTGTTAGTAAATCCAAGTGATGTATTTAAGAGTAAGCACCAAGCAACTATTTCAGTGCAAGGGCTAGATTATAGGCTTATCCGTCAAGAATTTGTTGCACAGCCCCTCTCTACTTTTCGACAAAATGGCCGAGTTTTAGTGTGTTTAGGTGGCACGGATGTCAAAATGTTGTCGGCTAAAATATGCCAAGCTTTATTATTACAATCAGTTGTGAAGCATATTGATGTACTTGCGACAAATTCGATGGCTAAGCAAACTTTGGAGCAGCTAAAAAACTTATCAACTTCGAACCGAGTAACTGTGCATCTAGATGCAACGAATGTCGCTAAAATAATGTCTCAAGCAGATATGGCTATTACAGGAGCAGGAGGCAGCCTTTACGAGTTACTTTATCTAGGTGTACCAACACTTGCATTGGTGATGGCTGATAATCAACAACAAGCACTGCAGTCGCCTTTATGCGGTAGTGCCTATATTGGCTTAGACCTGCGTAATAGCGCGCAAGGTATTGAAAATGTAATTCATCAGGCTTTACTTTTATTACAATCAGCCGATAAGAAAAATAACTTAACGCAGGTAGCGAAAAAATCCTTCGATGGCAAAGCTGCTACACGTATTTTAGATGCAATTAATCTACTTATAGTGAAAAACAACAATGACTCAATTTGATGTAGGGCAACTACAAAAGCACATTACTATTGATGGTATTAAAATTGGTGAAGGTTGCCAGCCTTACACGATTGCTGAGCTTTCTGGAAATCATGGTGGCAATATTGATGATGCATTGGCGCTGATTGATGCTGCTGCGAAAACGGGGGCGAGTGCAATTAAAATACAAACTTACCGCCCAGATACGATTACGCTTAACCATGATGGGCCCGAGTTTGTTGTCAAAGATAAACTCTGGCAAGGGCGTACTTTATACGATTTATATGAAGAAGCACATACTCCTTGGCATTGGCATGAAGCCCTGTTTTCCCGTGCAAAGCATCATGGAATTACGTTGTTTTCATCTCCGTTTGATAAAACAGCTATTGACTTATTAGAAGACTTAAACTGCCCAGCTTATAAAATAGCCTCATTTGAGATCACTGATATTGGCTTAATTCAATATGCAGCGCAGACTCAAAAACCGATAATTATGTCTACTGGTATGGCAACCCTTGATGAAATTGAAGAAGCGGTGACAGCGGTAAAAGAAGCAGGCGGCAAGCAGTTGGCAGTTTTACACTGTGTAAGCGGTTATCCTACACCAATCAGTGATTGTAATTTATCAACACTTGCTTATTTAAAACAGCACTTAGCACTTCCTGTTGGTTTAAGTGACCATAGTCTAGCCGATACCGCCGCGATAGCCTCAGTTGCACTGGGGGCGAGTATTATAGAAAAACATTTTAAATTGGAACATGATACAACCAGTGTTGATGCTGCGTTTTCATTAAGTCCTAGTGGTTTTAAAGCGATGGTTGATGCTACAACAGCTGCTTTTAGTGCGCTTGGTGAGCCTAGCTTTCGTTTAGCTCAAAGCGAGCAAGATAACGTCGCATTTAGACGTTCTTTGTACATAGCGCAAGATATTAAACAAGGTGAGGTATTTACTGAAGCAAACTTACGTTCTGTTAGACCCGGCCTTGGTTTACACCCACGTTATTTAAGCTCAATACTTGGTAAACCTGCTAGCAAAGCATTGGACAAAGGAAGCGCGATGAAGTTGGAGTATGTTCAGCAATGAAAGTGATCGCATGCTCACAAGCTCGGTATGACTCCACTCGATTGCTAGGTAAAGTGTTACAAACTGTTAATGGCCAATCCTTGCTGCAATACCATATTACACGGCTTAAATCGGCAAAAAATATTACCGAACATGTAATCGCAACAAGCGATCATAGTAATGACGACAGTGTTGCAGTGCATTGTTTAGAGCAAGGCGTCAGGGTTTTTCGCGGCAGTAAGCTTAATGTGTTACAACGCTTTGCTGGTGTTGTGCAGATGCTTGGTTTGGATGATGATGATCGTATTATCCGCTTGACTGCTGATTGCCCGTTAGTAGATGGCCTACTTGTTGATCAATTAATTGCTTATCATCTTGAGCGAGGAGATGATTATTCGAGCCTGTACATTGGCGAGCATGTCCGTGGTTTTGACGCTGAAATAATGTCGGTTAAGGCCTTAAAAATGGCTGCAAAAAATGCTGTGAAAGATTATCAGAAAGAGCATGTGACTCCGTATCTATATCAGCATCCAGAGCAATTTAAAACTAGTCAATATAAAGTAGTGTGTGATTACCAAGATAATGCGCGACTATGTATTGATGAGCCAACTGATTTAGAGATGTTTGAGCAATTGGTAGGTGCTTACCCAACTGATATTTGTGCAGCGCAGTACATGGATATTTTAAATTTTTTAAAACACCATCCTCAAATCGCTTTGCTTAATCACGCTGTAAAGCAAAAAAAGTTAGGTGAATAACGTGCGGCTATCCCAATTAGCAAATTATGCGGTGCATCTGAATGAAGTGAAAGCAAGCGATTGTGAGCGCGTTTGGCAATGGCGAAATCTTGAGCATGTTAGAACCCAAATGAAAAATAGAGATGTGATAGAGTGGGAGCATCATCAACAATGGTTTAATACGATGCTTACTGATACTAGACAGCAGCATTTTATCATTAATTATAAAACTACAGCGATTGGCGTTATTAATATTCACGCACAGCAAAACCTAGAAACAGCAGAAGCCGCGAGTATTGGGCTTTATATTTCTGATACACAATACCTTAATAACATACTGGCCTTTGCACCGTCTTTAGTTATGCTCGATTATGCATTTAATGATTTGAATATTTTACATTTAAACTCAGAAGTAAGACGGGAAAACAAGGCTGCTATTCGTTATAATCAACAGTTGGGTTATCGGCTTAGTGAACAGTCAAGTGATAATCATATGCTCCTCATTTCACTTAACCAATTAGAATTTGAGCAAGCAACGACTAAAATAAAACACTTTTTAAATAGAGGTTAATGTGTCATTAGAAAAGCTAACCACTGCATTTGTTAATGTATTAGAGATAGCGCCAGAAGAAGTGTGTAATGAACTCAGTTACTCTGATCACCCCAAATGGGATTCAATGAGTCACATGATGTTAATCGCAGAGCTTGAAGGTGAGTTTGATATTATGCTTGATACGGATGATATTATAGATATGAGTTCGTTTTTAAAAGCTCAGCAAATTTTAGCCAAGTATGGGGTGTCGTTTGATTAATGCAGCCAGTTATACGTTGATCACAGGTGCTAGCAGCGGTATAGGATATGCTATTGCACGTAACCTTGTGAGGCAACATAAAGCTGTTATTTTAGTCGCTCGAAATACTGAAAAGCTAAACATGGCACAAGCACAATTACTTGAGCTCTGCCCAGATGCACACATTTTAACTGAGGTTGTTGATTTAAGTGACAGCGCTCAAATAAAACGGTTACTCAGTTTTATTTCACAGCAAAAGATTAATCTAGAAGGGGTAGTTCACTGTGCCGGTGATATGCTTGAAGCCCCATTGATGATGAGCCGTGATATACAAATTGATCAACAATATCAAATTCACTTAAAGTCGGCGTTATTACTTTGCCAAGGCGTTAGTAAGCTTATGCTTCGTAAGAAGTACGGCAGTATTGTGTTGGTTAGTTCTGTTGTTGCAGAGCAAGGTGGTAGTGGTCAAGTTGTCTATGCAAGTATGAAAGCCGCTATTAAAGGGTTAGTGACAAGCTTAGCGCAGGAACTAGGAAGTTATAATATTCGTGTAAATGCTTTAGCTCCTGGGGTTATAGAAACACCGTTAATTGCTCACTTTGATGATGAAAAAAAACAGCAACTTAGTCAACGTACGGCACTTAAACGTTTAGGGGAGGCTGAGGATATTGCTAATGTAGCAGCATTTTTGTTAGCCAGCCAAAGTGCTTATATTACGGGGCAAACAATCGCAGTTGATGGCGGATTAAGGTTGTAATATGGCTGGAATGTTCTGGCAATTAACAGCAACAAACCCCCAAGGGAGACTGATTTATAATGATCAGGTCATTGATTATATAGAGCTTGAGCAGCAAGTAAGTGATATTCAACGTACCTTACCAATTGAGCGAGAATTGATTGCACTGGTTGCAAATTCTTCTCTTAATTTTGTTGTTTATTATTTAGCATTATTAAGAACGCAGCACGTGGTACTTTTAGTTGACCCGTCATTAAGTGAAACCGAAAAACACGCTTTATATGCTCATTATCAAGTTAACTCAATAATTACAGAATTAACTATTCAACCGTTTAGTTCGTGTAAACATCAACTTGCTACTGAACTAAGTGTGCTTTTATCTACCAGTGGTTCAACTGGTTCGCCAAAACTGGTGAAGCTCAGCAAAACAAATCTTGCGGCTAACTGTGCTTCAATCTGTGAGTTTCTCCCGATAGAAAGTAGTGATGTGACAATGACATTTTTGCCGCTTTCATATTCGTTCGGGTTGTCTATTTTACATAGCCACTTAGCGTGTGGCGCTACTATTGTTATACAAAATGAGAGCCCAATGTCTGCAAGCTTTTGGCAGCAGTTTCAAAAATTTAAAGTAAATAGTTTTTATGGCGTGCCATTTAGTTTTCAACTATTGATACGCTTAGGGTTAGAAAAACTACCCTTACAGCAAATTCGCTACATGGCACAAGCGGGAGGAAAGTTACCTGATAAGCAATGGCAGCGCCTTGCTCTGTTTACTCAGGCGAATGATGTTGAATTTTATACCATGTATGGACAAACAGAAGCCACTGCAAGGATTGCTTATTTACCCGCAGAGCATTTTGCTGAAAATACTGGAGTGATTGGTCTTGCTATCCCCAATACATCACTGCATCTCATTGATGAAGAAGAGCGAGAAATCACGGAGCTTAATACGCAAGGTGAGTTATGTGTGATCGGCGATAACGTATTTGGTGGTTATGCGACAACAACAGCTGAATTAGGCTCATTTTCGCAAAATTTACCACTAAAAACTGGCGATATTGCGCAGCGACTAAAGAACGGCTTTTATCAAATAGTGGGTCGCTCTAAACGTATTTGTAAACTTGCGGGTAAGCGTATTAACCTTGATGAAGTTCAAGCTTGGATAAGTAATGAACTTGCACTAGAGGTGATCTGCACTGGCAGTGAAGATGTATTTAATGCTTATGTTAGTGAATACACGAATGCTGATATAAAAAAAATGCTAGCCGATAAACTCAAATGCCATAGTCGATTAGTCAGTGTTATTCATTTGAAAGCTTTCCCCAGGCTTAGCAACGGTAAGGTGGACTATCATGCACTTAACTGATGAACAGCTACGAGAATTACCTGTATATGGTTTAGCAAAGAATGAAAAACAGGCTTTTTTACATCGCCAACTTATGTTTTTAGATAGTCATCACAAGCAACACTGTGAGCCTTATCAGCGCTTGCAGCAATCATTTTCAGACACGATGCCATTAGCTGTGCCATTATTTAAGCAATTTCTGTTATCCAGCATACCAGAAGAGCAACAGCATCGATTATTAACCTCCTCAGGGACCAGCGGGGCTGTATCTAAAATATCATTAGATACGCAGACAGCACAATTACAAAGTAAAATTCTGACAAAAACCTTGCAGCATTGGCTAGGTAAACAACGTTTACCAATGCTTGTTATTGATGCAAAAGAGACGATACGAAAAAAATCAACAATGTCTGCTCGTGCCGCAGGCATCCAAGGAATGCTGTTTTTTGGCCGTGATCCGCACTTTGCATTAAACGATGATATGACTTTAAATATGCCTGTCATTGACGCTTTTTTTGAAAAATACAGTACAACGCCAGTTTTTATGTTTGGTTTTACTTTTATTGTTTGGCAGCAATTTATTCAAGCATTAATGAAATCTAGTAAAAGCATTAAGTTTGAACAAGGGGTTTTACTGCACGGTGGTGGCTGGAAAAAAATGCAACAACATGCAGTGAGTAATAAGGCATTTAAGCAGGCCATCACAGAGCAGCTCGGCGCAATTAATGTGCATGATTACTATGGTATGGTGGAACAGACTGGCACAATTTATATTGAATGTGAGCACGGCTTTTTACATACACCTGCTTGGTCTGATATCAGCATCGTTGATGCAGCCACACAGCAACCTTTACCTTTTAATACGCTAGGAGTGATTCAAGTTGAATCCGTGCTTGCTAAAAGCTACCCTGGACACCGTTTATTAACCGAGGATTTAGGCACTTTGCATGGCGAAGATAACTGCCAATGCGGTCGATTGGGTAAGTATTTTACAGTGCAAGGACGGTTAGCAAAATCACAAGTAAGGGGGTGTAGTGATACCTTTATTTGAACATAATTCGTTGCAATTATTGCAAGGAAAGCTTGTGCAGCTATCGCCTATGGCAGTGCCATTTGACGACGATATTATTGCTGACATTGCTGCTTTTTCACAGTTTCTGTTGCAGAAACAGCACTCGAACGCGCTATCTGCACTGGGGTTTTGGTGTCGAAAGGCTAATCTACTTGCTATGAAGAAACACTACATGGCGCTAAATCATAGTCAGCCCCGAGGGTTGGTTTTTCATATTACTCCAGCCAATGTAGATACAGTGTATTTTTATAGCCTAGTGCTGAGTATGTTGTGTGGTAACTGCAATGTGGTGAGGATCAGTGACCGCAGTGGCGAGCAAGCTTACCAGTTAATCGCACTGCTTAATGAGTTTTTATCTTTATACCCTGACTCAGTATTAAGTTCGCTGTGTGCTGTTGTATCTTATCCAAATGATGTGCAGGTAATCACTGAACATTTTAGCGAACATTGTGATATGCGGATCATTTGGGGGGGCGATGATGCAATAGCAAAAATCAATCAACAAGCTAACGTTCAACATCAAATATGTTTTCCAGATCGATATTCATTAGCCGTTCTTCGTCTTGCAACTGAGGATGATATTGCTCTTGCTGTAACGCGTTTTATCCGTGATTTTAATGCTTTTTCGCAACAGGCTTGCTCATCCCCTAAAGCAATTCTGTGGTATAAAACCCCCTTAGAGTTGCAACATGTATTTTGGCAGTCACTTCGTTTAGAGCTCAGTAAAGAGCAATCTCAGTTTAGTCAAACGGCAAAAGCCAATCGTTTATATTATTTGCAACAGTTGATTTTACAAGCTGATATTAATATACAAGCACTTGCTAAGCACCCTGAATTTATGTGTTGTGAGCTTGGCGAATTCTCACCGAGTATGCTATTACACCACCAAGGCGATGGCTTAATTTTATCTTGCCAAATATCGTCCTTAGTGTTAGAAAAAACAGATAAATTACAAACCATTAGTTATTTTGGATTAAATAATGCTGAACAAAATCAACTTGCTTCAATTGCTATTAGAGCGGTAGCTTTAGGGCAAGCACTTATATTCGACCATTATTGGGATGGTGTAGACTTACTCGCTGAGTTGAGCTGTTGATAAAGATTTTTAACGGTATTTTGAACTTTGCTAATTTCTTGCTCGGTAAGTGTTGGGTGCAAGGGAATGGTAACAGCTTGATGGTAATACTTCATCGCGTTTGTAAAGGCAAGTTCATCAAAGCCAAGCTGCTGATAGTACGGTTGTAAAAATATCGGCATATAATGTAGGTGGGCATATACACCGTGGCTTCTAAGTTGCTCAACAAATTTTGCTTGTTGTTCTTGATTGCTAAACTCTAAGCGCAAAATATATAAATGGTAACTACTGTAACACTCCTCAGTAATTATAAGTGATTGCATATTGTGCTTAGAAAAAAAACTATCGAATTGTTTTGCAATGAGGTTTCGTGTTTTCACAAAGTTGTCGAGTTGCTTTAACTGACTTAGCCCCAAAGCAGCTTGCATGTCAGTCATTCTATAATTAAAACCAAGCTCTAACTGTTGATAATACCAAGGGCCATGGCTTGGCTCTGTCATTTCTTCAGGTATATTAGTAATACCATGACTACGTAAGCGATTCATTTTTTTATTGAGCTCAGCGCTATTGGTAACAGCTATACCGCCTTCTGCGGAAGTAATTATCTTTACCGGATGAAAGCTAAACACAGTAATATCGGAGTAATCACAGCTACCAACTGGTTTACCTTTATACTTAGCACCAATGGCATGAGAGGCATCTTCGATGACCTTAAAATCATACTCTCTGGCAAGTGCACTTATCGCTGCCATATCGCATGATTGACCAGCTAAATGAACAGGGATCACCACTTTAGGGAGTGTATTTTTTTGTTTAGCAAGCTTTAGTTTGGCTGTTAGTGCGCTAACCGACATGTTACCTGTTTCAAGATCGATATCGACAAAATCAACATTCGCTTTGCAATAGAGTGCGCAGTTACTTGATGCAACAAATGAAATAGGGGATGTCCAAACAGTATCACCCTCACCGACGTCTAAAGCTAGACACGCGATATGAAGTGCAGAAGTTGCACTATTAGTCGCACACGCAAATTCTACACAACAGTAATCCGCAATCGCTTGCTCAAAAGCGGGGACTTGAGGACCTTGTGTAAGCCAGTCAGATTTCAAAACATCAATAACGGCATCTATATCGGCTTGTGAAATACTTTGCTTGCCGTAGGGGATTACTTTACTTGTCATGGCAATATTTACAACAACGCTTGCACGTTAAAGTCTTTTATTTCTTCAAGTGTCATATAGTGTGGATTGCTTAAAGAATTATATTCAAAGCCTTGTTTTACTTTCTTCCCCTTTTCACCTAAAGCATTAATAGTAAAATCATTACTTCGGCTACTAAATTTAATTCCTGGTGCGATTAAAAAATGATCGTGGTACTCATAAGTTTCAAAGCATAGATCCGCAGGGCACATAACTTCGTGGAGTTTTTCTCCTGGGCGAATACCAATAACTTTTATTGGTAAATTGGGCGCCATTGCTTTAGCTAAGTCAGTAATACGAATAGAGGGGATTTTTGGTACAAATATTTCTCCGCCCAACATACGTTCAAAGTTTGTTAGAACAAAATCAACACCTTGTTGTAGGCTTATCCAAAACCGAGTCATTTCTTCATGCGTGATCGGAATATGATCACGACCTTGCTCAATAAACTTTTGAAAAATTGGCACTACTGAGCCTCGCGAGCAGACTACATTCCCATAGCGCACGACAGAGAAAGTAGTACGATTACCACCGGCAATATTATTGGCGGCAACAAATAGTTTATCAGACGCCAATTTAGTTGCGCCGTATAAATTAATAGGGTTGGCAGCTTTATCAGTCGATAGCGCAATTACTTTTTCAACATCGTTATCAAGTGCGGCATCGATAACATTTTCAGCGCCATTAATATTAGTTTTAATACACTCCATCGGGTTGTATTCCGCTGCCGGCACTTGCTTAAGAGCTGCAGCGTGGATTACATAGTTAACGCCACGCATGGCTCTGCGAAGTCTATCCTTATCGCGCACATCGCCGATAAAATAACGCATACAGGGTTGGTCAAATTCTTGCTGCATTTCAAACTGTTTCAGCTCGTCACGAGAAAATATAATGATTTTCTTAGGATTGTATCTTTCAAGTAATGTCTTAACGTATTTTTTACCGAATGATCCGGTACCACCGGTAATTAGAATTGTTTTGTTATCGAACATAGTGTTACCCAAGTTATTTATCATTGGCGCTGCTGTTAATAAAAGTGAAATACGCAAAGTTAAATTTATTACATATCTCAATACTTTACCCATTAACTAAGCAAGATGCCAAGTTAATTTAGTTTAAACATGGTACAAAGCACAAAATTTGGCAAATTAAGCTATAATTTAACCATTCAGTGTGTCGGAGCCTGTTATGAAAATTCAATCACCTTCAAATAGCTTTTTAAACCAAACCCAGCAAACCAGCAATAAGCTTGCAGAGCAGCTCGCTACCGGTAAAAAAGTAAACTCTGCGGCGGATGACGCTGCGGCATTACAAATTATTGACCGGTTAACCTCCCAACAAGATGGTTATGGGCAAGCTGTTCGCAATGCTTACGACGGTATTTCTTATTCGCAAGTGACGGAATCTAGTTTATCTGGGGTTAATGATGCAGTGTCACGTATCCGGGAGTTGTCTATTCAGGCGGGGAACGGTGCGTTAAGTGATAATGATCGTGCTGCATTACAAGATGAAGTGGTGCAGTTACAAAGCCAAATTACAGAGACGTTTGAAAACGCATCATTTGGCGGTAAGCCTTTGTTCGATGGTCAGTCATTGTCGTTTCAAGTGGGGCCAGATGCCAATACGACACAAACAACGACACCTTCAGACGGTAGCTTTGCTGCTGCGATTTCAACGATTGATATTTCAACGCAAGCGGGCGCACAAGCTGCCATTGATATTAGCAGCCAAGCGAGCGACGAGATTAATGCTCAGCGTGCTGAACTAGGGGCTTTTCAAAATACCTTAGCGAGCACTATTAAAGGGTTAGGTACGCAGCAAGAAAATATTGCTGCGAGCCAAAGTCGTATCCAAGACACTGACTATGCACAGGCAATATCTCAGCAAGTGTCGAATGATATTTTAGCGCAAGCGTCCATTGCACTGCGTGGCCAAGCGAATCAATCTGCAGAGTCAATTTTAGGTTTGCTCTAAAAGCTTAGATAAACATTAATTCTTAAGTATTACTTATAATTAGCAATGCGTCTGTTTTTTGGCATCTATGTCAAAAAACTGCCGCTTTGTGCTTGCATCCCTGCCAAACTCGCTTACAATTTAATTCATTAATAGCTAGTGGTAACTGTGGTTCGCTAAATAATGATCTTGATCTTAGATAATAATAATAACCGTGCGATTGGTTTACATGCTGCGTTGACTTTTATTGGTGAAGCCGTTCAGCTTGTGGATGACGCCAGTATTGAGCAAGAATGTAATAAGTACCAAAAGCAATCATGCATTGTCATCCTTGGCGCATTGCAACAATTAGATCATGAAAACGTGATCAAACGTCATCCCACGATCCCATTTTTGTTAATTGGCGAAACACTGAAACCGCTGTTAAGTATCGCTAATGTTGTTGGCTTGATCTGTGAGCCATTTAATCATGATGTAACCACTCAGCTGCTACATGATTGCCAACAATATCAACGTATGCTGCCAAATGAACACAAACATCATAAACCGCATAAAACCTTTGACGGCCTTGTTGGTGAAACAGAAGCGGTTAAAGATGTGCGCTTTTTGATTGAGCAAGTTGCGAAAACCGATGCGAACGTCTTAATTTTAGGTGAATCAGGCACAGGTAAAGAAGTGGTTGCCCGCAATGTGCATTTACTTTCTAAACGAAACGCTGGGCCGTTTGTGCCAGTTAACTGCGGTGCTATTCCTGCCGAGCTGTTAGAAAGTGAATTGTTTGGCCATGAAAAAGGCGCGTTTACGGGCGCTATTTCTGCCCGTAAAGGGCGTTTTGAACTAGCCCAAGGTGGCACGCTGTTTTTAGATGAAATTGGTGACATGCCACTGCAAATGCAAGTGAAGTTGTTGCGTGTATTGCAAGAGCGCAGCTATGAGCGGGTTGGCGGTACCAAAGCAATTCAGGCTGATGTGCGGGTGATTGCAGCGACGCACCGCGATCTTGAACAGATGATAGAGCAGGGCAGTTTCCGCGAGGATTTGTATTATCGCCTTAATGTGTTTCCAATTGAAAATCCGTCTCTTGCACAGCGTGTAGATGACATTCCACTTTTATTAAAAGAATTAATGCGTCGCATAAGCGAGCAAAGTGGTTCAACAGCTAAATTCACAGAGCGCGCTATTGATAGTCTTAAAGAGCATACGTGGCCGGGTAATATTCGTGAGTTAGCTAATCTGGTTGAGCGCATGGTGATCATGTTGCCAGATAAAGTCGTGGATATTCCTGATCTACCCGCTAAATACCGCTATATTGAAGTGGATGCTTATGAGCCTGAATATCCAGAGGAGTTGATGGAGCGTGATGCATTTAATGATATTTTTAGCTCGGGATTTAGTGATTATGATGATGAGCCTGAAGTTGAGATAGGCGCGCCTGACTCAGGGTTATTACCTGATGAAGGCATTGAATTAAAAGAATACTTAGCAGAACTTGAAATAAGCCTAATTACTCAGGCCTTAGAACGCTATGATTATGTGGTTGCCCGTGCCGCCGAAATACTCGGTGTGCGCCGCACAACCCTAGTTGAAAAAATGAAAAAATATAACCTATCGCGAGATTAATTCGCGGTAGGTTAAAATATTTCACCTTTCACCTTTCACCTTTCACCTAACGGCTAACGCCTAATATTTCTCAATAATTTCTTGTTTCCTAAAACAATCATTACTGTGATCGTTAACCATGCCACAGGCCTGCATATGAGCGTAAACTGTGGTGGGGCCTAAAAATTTAAAGCCTCGTTTTTTTAAGTCTTTGGCAAACGCGGTGGATGCCTCGGTAATTGCAGGGTAGTCACTGAGTTTATCTAACTCATTCACTAATGGCTTACCGCCAACAAATTGCCATTGATAGTGACTAAAGCTGCCAAATTCTTGCTGAACTTCTATAAAACGCTTTGCGTTATTAATAGTGGCAGCAATTTTTAAGCGATTTCGTATTATGCTTTCATCCAGCATTAATCGTTCAACATCCTGCTCATTCATTTGCGCTACTTTTTCTACATCAAAATTAAAAAAAGCTCGGCGATAACCGTCTCGCTTTTTTAAAATGGTATACCAACTTAACCCTGCTTGTGCTGATTCAAGGGTAATGAACTCGAATAATGTTTGGTCATCATAAACAGGTACTCCCCATTCATCATCGTGGTAGGCAACATAATCATCTTTGCTGGTATCGAGCCAAGGGCAACGGCACAGTTTTGTTGAACTCATAGCTTATCCTTATTCTAAAAGTGTTGTTCGTCATTTTTCTGTCGCGCTATTTTAACGCTAACCATTTGAAATTAATTGATATAAATATTGGTACAATTTGTGCATTTAGCTAGTTAGATCCTGTAAACGAGAATGCATTATGGCTTTAGCTAATGTCTTAAAACCACAATTTATCACAGCTACTCAATATAACCCATGCTTACTGCAAGAAGAGTATATTGGTGAGCTAAGTGAATTACGCCAGCAAGCGAGTTGGTTAAGTCATTTAGTCGATACCATGCCCGCGGGGGTGGTTGTGCTCGATGCGCGCGGTATGATCGCTAAAGCCAACCAAATAGCAATAGATATGCTAGGTGAGCCACTGGAGGGGGAAAAGTGGTTTAATGTGATCCAACGCTCGTTTCGTCCCCAGCAAGATGATGGTCATGAGGTTTCACTTAAAGATGGCCGTCTCATCAAGCTAGAAATCACAGCATTGGCGCCAGAGCCAGGTCAGCTCATTTTAATGACTGACTTGACTGAAACACGCCGTTTACAAAAGCGAGTTGCGCATATGCAGCGCTTGAGCGCGCTTGGAAAGATGGTAGCATCGCTAGCGCATCAAGTACGTACACCGCTTTCTGCCGCTATGTTATATGCAGCCAATTTGGGTTCTAAACGTTTACCAGAGAGTTCCAGAGGCAATTTTCATACGAAATTGATGTCTCGCTTAAAAGATCTTGAAACCCAAGTTAACGATATGCTGTTGTTTGCTAAAAGTGGCGATCAACAAGTGGTAGAACGTGTGTCGATGCAACAGTTATTAACTGAAGTAAAAACCGGTGCGGATGCCATGGTTGCACTGAATAATAGTCAACTTGACGTTTGTTTACCGGAACCAGACATCGAAATTATGGGTAATAAAACGGCCCTTGCCAGTGCGATTCAAAACCTTATTCACAACAGCATTCAAGTGATTGGCTCACAAGCTCATGTGCAGTTAAGTGCACAGCGTGATGATAATGTTGAGTTAGTGCGCATCACGGTAAGTGATAATGGTCCAGGTGTTGATTTAAGCCAATCGGATAAGTTATTCGAACCATTCTTTACCACACGAAGCCAAGGTACAGGTTTAGGGCTTGCAGTGGTCAATTCAGTGGCTAATGCACACCAAGGACGTGTTGAAGTAACTAACAACGCCCAAGGGGGAGCAAGCTTCAGCTTACTATTGCCTATTTGTACAGAGCCTAAATCAGTGGAGGCACCATGAATAACACGATTTTAGTTGTCGAAGATGATGCAGGGCTGCGCGAAGCCCTAATTGATACGTTAGAAATGTCAGGTATAGATTGTGTCGCTGCCGATAGCGCAGAGCAAGCTATGATATTACTAAAGAAAGAAGCATTTTCATTGGTTGTCAGTGATGTGCAAATGGGAGCAATGAGCGGCCTTGATTTATTGCGCAGTATTAACTTGAATCACCCTGATTTACCAGTGCTCATGATGACTGCCTATGCCACGATTGATGACGCCGTTGAGGCAATGCGCTTGGGTGCGATTGATTACATGGCTAAACCATTTGCGCCAGAAGTATTGCTTAATATGGTTAGTCGTTATCTACCAGAGCCAGAAAAAGAAACTGATGGTCCGATAGTTGCTGATCCCAGCAGTATTAAGTTACTAGAGCTTGCCAGTCGTGTTGCAAGATCTGATGCCAGTGTCATGGTACTGGGGCCCAGCGGTTCCGGTAAAGAAGTGCTTGCACGATTCATCCATGATAAATCTGAGCGATCAGAACAGCCCTTTGTTGCAATAAACTGCGCAGCTATCCCTGAAAATATGCTTGAGGCTACTTTGTTTGGCTATGAGAAAGGCGCTTTTACTGGTGCAATTCAAGCTTGTCCAGGGAAGTTTGAGCAAGCACAAGGCGGTACTATATTATTAGACGAAATCACTGAAATGGATTTAGGTCTACAAGCTAAGTTATTGCGTGTTTTACAAGAGCGTGAAGTCGAGCGATTGGGTGGGCGTAAAACCATAAAGTTAGATGTGAGAATTTTAGCAACAAGCAACCGTGAGTTAAAAGAAGCGGTCGCGAGTAATCAGTTTAGAGAAGATCTGTATTATCGTTTAAATGTGTTTCCGTTAATGTGGCGACCGCTTTGCCAGCGTCCGGGTGATATTGTCATATTGGCAAAGCATTTAATCGAGCGCCACCTTAATAAAAGTAAAGAGCCGATTGCGCAATTGACTAAGCAGGCTGAGCAAAAATTATTAGCGCATGCTTGGCCGGGGAATGTACGTGAGCTTGATAATGTGATTCAGCGGGCATTGATTCTACGTCATGGGGACATGATTGATGAGGATGCAATCTTTATCGAGAATTTAGCCGAACCTCCTCTAACGCAAGCTTCATCAACTCATTTTGTAAGCACGACTACTGCCATTGACAGTGTAACAAATGACGCTTATTACGATGGCCAAGCACCGGCTCTTAAAACAAGTACAGAGCAAAATAAGCCATTAGCAGAGTTACCAGCCAGTGAATCGGGTAGTTATAAAGCTGAACTAAAGGATAAAGAGCACCGCATTATTCTAGAAACTCTCAACCGTTGCCAAGGTAAACGTAAAGATGTTGCTGAAACATTAGGGATCAGCCCGCGTACTTTACGTTATAAATTAGCGCAAATGCGTGACTTAGGTATTGCTTTACCTGCTTAAGTTTTACCCTTTATAAAACCACACATCTGTTTTAATTACGCTCAGCCAAAGCTGAGCGTAAGCTCGTCAAAACTCTGACAATATAAAATAACATATAAGTCATTGATATTTAAACTTTTATTTTTGGCATACTTTGTGCTTTATTAAGTTATTAGTAAACTGCATCGTCAGAGACAATTATGAAAGTTCAAAACAGCGCATTATTTCAAGAAATGCAATCTATGGCCCTTGAAGCTGGTCGTAGTAATCACATCAATAAGTTACCAGTTCAAGCCCAGCCGACTTCAAGTGCGCAATTTGGTGATTTGCTCAGCAATGCACTTAATACTGTTAATGACATTCAGGCAGATGCGAAGCAAAAAGTAACAGCGGTAGAAATGGGTGATCGTAATGTGTCATTAGCTGATGCGATGATTGCATCGCAAAAATCGTCAGTGGCTTTTGAAGCGACAGTGCAAGTTCGTAACAAACTTGTAGAAGCCTATAAAGAAATTATGAACATGCCTGTTTAACTAGGTAGTGGAGAATTATTGTGGCGCAATCTAATCAATCAACCGATCTTGCTTTAGCAGGTGGTGGCATCGACCAAAGTGATAATGACGATCAACAAGAACAAAAGTCAGGCTATTTAAGTGCTTTAAACGGCGTTGATGTATTGCGTCAAGTGACCTTAATTGTTGCTTTAGCTATCTGTTTAGCCATTGCAATCTTTGTGATTATTTGGGCTCGTCAGCCAGATATGCGCCCACTTGGGAAAATGCCAACAGAAGAGCTTATTCAAACGCTCGACTTTTTAGATGCGCAAAAAATAGAGTATCAGCTTGATGGCAATGTTGTGTCAGTTGCTGAAAATGAATATCAAAATATTAAGTTACTGATGACCCGCGAAGGCATCGAGCAAGCTCCCAGCTCAGGCACAGATATTATTATGCAAGACATGGGCTTTGGTGTGAGCCAAAGGCTAGAGCGTGAGCGTTTAAAACATGGTCGTGAGCAACAACTAGCGCGAACCATCGAAGAGCTGCAAAATGTGACTCGTGCCAAAGTATTATTAGCAATTCCAAAAGAAAATGTATTTGCACGTCGTGAGAAACAGCCCTCAGCTACCGTTGTGTTAACATTAAAACGTGGCCGCACACTTGATGGTGAAGAAGTTGATGCAATTGTTGATATCATCGGCTCAGCAGTACAAGGTTTAGAGCCTGCACGCGTCACTGTAACCGATCAGAACGGTCGATTACTTAACTCCGGTTCACAAAGTTCATTAGCAGCACGTTCTCGTAAAGAATACGAAGTTGAGCGTAAGCGCGAACAAGAATATTTAGATAAAATAGACAGTATCCTCATCCCTGTACTTGGCTTGGGGAATTACACTGCACAAGTTGATTTGAGTATGGACTTTAGTGCAATTGAAGAAACACAAAAACGCTTCAACCCAGATTTGCCAGCAGTACGCAGTGAAACAACCTTCGAAGAGAATAATATCGGTGGCTTAGCCGTTGGTATTCCTGGTGCTTTGACGAACCAGCCTCCAATGGACTCAAATATTCCCGAAGTAGCCGGCCAAGGTGGTGCAGGGTCGAGTACATCGCCTAGTCGCAGCCATAAAGAAGCAACACGCAATTATGAACTGGATACCACTATTTCACATAAGCGCCAGCAAAGTGGTGTGATCCGTCGTATTAGTGTATCGGTGGCAGTTGATTACATAGCAAGTGTGGGTGAAAATGGTGAAACCACTATGGTTCCGCGCTCTGTTGAAGCTTTGTCAAATATCCGTCGTTTATTACAAGGTGGCGTTGGCTTTGACTTGCAGCGTGGTGATGCGCTTGAAGTTGTAACCGTGCCGTTTGTACGTGAACCGATGGATTTAGCAATCGAAGTGCCATTGTGGGAACAAAACTGGTTTATGAAAGTGGTGCGTTTAGTACTGGGTGCACTGGTGATTATCGTGTTGATTATGGCTGTGGTTAAACCTATGCTGAAACGCCTAATTTACCCTGATGATACCCTTGAAGAGTATGATGATGATGCGCTTAGCTCTGGGGTAGATATCGGTGATAATACACTCGATATGCTCAATAAAGATTTTGATTCTGCTTCGGTTGGCTTCTCAAGTGATGGTACACTACAGTTACCAGACCTTCATGGCGATGAAGACTTATTAAAAGCAGTTCGTGCCTTGGTAGCGAATGAACCGGAACTCTCCTCACAAGTTGTGAAAGCGTGGTTAACTGAAGATGACTGATCAAGAACAAAAACAACTGCCAGCAGCGTTTGATGTTGATAAATTAGACGGTGTAGATAAAGCGGCAATCTTATTGCTGAGCTTATCTGAAGAAGATGCAGCGCAAATACTCAAGCACCTTGAGCCAAAGCAGGTGCAAAAAGTGGGTATGGCAATGGCGGCGATAGATGATCTATCGCAAGCTAAGATTAGCGCCGTGCATAATTTATTTATAGAGCAAATACAAAGCTTTAGTACGATAGGTTTCCAATCTGAAGACTTTATTAAAAAAGCATTAACTGCCGCGCTGGGTGAAGATAAAGCAGCAAGCCTGATTGACCAAATTGTGATGGGATCGGGCGCTAAAGGTCTTGATTCATTGAAGTGGATGGACTCAAAACAAGTTGCCAATATCATTCGCAATGAGCATCCACAAATTCAGACCATTGTTTTATCCTATTTAGAGCCTGAGCAATCGGCAGAAATTTTGGCGCAATTTCCTGAAAAAGTCCGCTTAGATTTAACCATGCGTATCGCCAACCTTGAAGAAGTGCAACCGGCAGCTCTGCAAGAGTTGAATGAGATCATGGAAAAACAATTTGCCGGTCAAGCAGGTGCACAGGCAGCGAAAATGGGCGGCTTAAAAGCAGCGGCAGATATTATGAACTACCTCGATACTAATATTGAAGGTCAGTTAATGGATTCAATCCGCGAGCATGATGAAGAAATGTCGCAACAAATCCAAGACTTAATGTTTGTATTTGAAAATCTGATGGATGTTGATGATCGTGGTATTCAAGCTATTTTACGTGAAGTCCAGCAAGATGTACTGATGAAAGCCATTAAAGGCACCGATGATGCACTCAAAGAGAAGATATTAGGCAACATGTCAAAACGTGCTGCAGATATGCTTGCTGACGATTTAGAGGCGATGGCACCGGTGCGGATCAGCGAAGTCGAAGCTGCACAAAAAGAAATTTTATCGACTGCGCGTCGTTTAGCGGATTCGGGTGAAATTATGCTTGGCGGTGGTGGTGGCGAGGAGTTCTTGTAAACCATGACAAAACCTACTCAATTCCAAGGCCGCCCCTTACATGCTAGTGAAGCGGTCGATGAGTTATTAGAAAACTGGCCAATACCTGATGTGACTCAAGATACCCGCAAACTAGCAGGGCGCTCTACTGCATTTGGCACGCCTTTGGCTGATCTTTATCGCAAAGAAGTTCAAGAAGATGAACAGCAGCAAGAACCGGAAGAGCCCGAGTTACCGGCATTGACGATGGCGGAATTGGAACGCATTCGCCAAGATGCTTATGAAGAAGGTTTAAAGCAAGGCCATGAACAAGGGTACATTGATGGCTTCGAAAAAGGTGTCGGTGAAGGCAAAGAAGCTGGCTATAAAGAAGGCGTTGAGCTTGGTAAAGCGCAAGGTCAAGAAGATGTAAAACCACTTATAGAAGAACAACTAACCGGTTTAAAAAGCCTGTTAGATAGTTTATCTGCACCATTGGCAAAAGTAGATGAAGATGCTGAAAAGCAATTGGTTCAATTGACCGTAATGCTAACGGAAGCACTTGTTTATCAAGAAATAAAAACCTCACCAGAGATCGTTTTACAGAGCCTAAAGCAGTGTATAGATGTCTTAGCTAATGAACAGCAAAGTGTGCGTATTCATTTACATCCTGATGATATTGAATTGGTAAAAAACAGTTATGGTGAAACTGCTTTAGCAGATAATCACTGGCAATTGGTGCCCGAGCCTACCTTAGAGCGTGGTGGCTGCCAAGTTAAAACACCACAGTCATCGATTGATATGACGATCAAAACCCGCGTCAAAGAAACATTGGATAGCTTTTTGCATAGTAGTGGTATCTAACGCTATTTTTGGTAAGTAATGAGCTCTCAACCTCGTCCATTAAGTGAACGCTTACAACAGTATCAACAACATATTCATCGGCCTGTCCCTGCTGTTGCGGGAATTTTAACTCGCGTGGTAGGGTTAACCTTAGAAGCTAAAGGCCTGCGTGCGCCAGTCGGCAGTCAATGTAAAATTGAAACTATGCATGGTTTTGTTGATGCTGAAATTGTTGGTTTTAACGATCAAACATTGTATTTAATGCCTAACGATCATATTTCTGGTGTGCTACCAGGTGCGCGGGTGATCCCACAAGTTAATGACACTGGACTGCCTGTTGGCATGAGCTTATTGGGCCGCGTTGTTGATGGGCTTGGTCGTCCTCTCGATGGATTGGGAGCTATAAAGGCCGATCACCACTTAAAGTTTGCACAAAATAGCATTAACCCATTATCTCGACGGCCAATCAGCCAACCTATGGATGTTGGCGTTCGCGCAATCAACTCTGTGATCACCGTAGGCCAAGGTCAACGGATGGGGTTATTTGCAGGTTCCGGTGTAGGTAAGTCAGTATTATTAGGCATGATGACCCGAGGCTCAGAAGCCGATGTTATCGTGGTTGGTCTTGTTGGTGAGCGGGGCCGAGAGGTTAAAGAGTTTATTGAAGAAATACTTGGCGTAGAAGGGCGTAAACGTTCTGTAGTCGTGGCCGCTCCTGCGGATGCCTCTCCTTTAATGCGTTTAAAAGGTTGTGAAAGCGCAGTGACCATCGCAGAATATTTCCGAGATCAAGGCTTAAACGTCCTATTATTATTAGATTCAGTAACCCGTTATGCCATGGCACAACGTGAAATAGCGTTAGCCGTGGGCGAACCACCGGCAACAAAAGGCTACCCGCCCTCAGTATTTGCTAAATTACCTGCGCTGGTGGAGCGAGCTGGTAATGGTGGTGAAGGGCAAGGTTCTATTACGGCATTTTTTACTGTGCTCAGTGAAGGGGATGATATGCAAGATCCCATCGCTGACGCAGCGCGAGCAATTTTAGACGGTCATATTGTGTTATCGCGTGAGCTTGCAGACAGTGGTCATTACCCTGCTATTGATATTGAAAAGTCTATTTCACGGGTCATGCCACAAGTAGTATCTGAGCCTCATATGCAGCAAGCACGAGTGTTAAAACAAGTGTATTCAATGTTTCAGCAAAATAAAGATATGATCACTTTAGGGGCTTACCAAAAGGGCACTGATCAGATGCTCGATCAGGCAATAAATATGATGCCGAGGGTGAATGCCTTTTTACAACAAGGCATGAAAGATGTGATCAGTTATGACGATGGCTTGCAAGGGCTTGCGCAATTATTAGGACAAGCATAATGGCGAATAATAAGCTTAATTTATTGCTAAAAATAGAAAGCGACAAAGAAGAGTCATTACGTATGAACTTTTTGCAAGCGCAGCAAAATCTGCAAGTTAATCAACAAAAGTTGCAGGGGTTAAATAACTTTCGGCTAGAGTATACTCAGCAATTACATTTGAAGGGGCAGTCTGGATTAAGCAGTGCTGGGTTTAGTCAATATCACGCTTTTATTGGTAAAATTGAAGAGGCAATTCGTCAGCAAGCAAATACGGTTAGTACCGCTAAACAAGTGGTCTCGCAACGACAAAACTTATGGCTGAAACAGCAAATAAAAACCAAAGCGGTGGCAAAATTAATAGAAAAACAACAGTTAAAAGCAAATGCGATAGCGCAGAAAAATGAACAGAAAATGCTGGATGAATTCTCTGCAAATCAATTTTATCAAAGGCAGCGCGCTTTATAGTTTATTCGGTAATTTATTAACAATAGTCAGCTTAGGCATATTACTTGCTTATTTAATAGTTGAAGCATTTATTCTGGCAAACTGCGGCGGCAAATTGCCACTTTTAATCTAGGTGAATTATGGCTATTAGTGATCTTTCAGTGTTTATCTCAGCTGATAAGGAAGTTCAGTTAAGCAAAAAAGACGGCAGCAAAGGCAGTGCAGCAACAGAAAGTGCAAGCAACCAAAATGGTGATTTTCTTAGCCAATTACAAACTGCCCACAATGCGGTTGAAACTCCTGTGAAAGAGCCAAAAAGTGACATTGAAGCCGCGTCAAATGAATCTGTTGTAGCACAAAGCAAAGCTGAACCTACAACAGACATAGATAGTGAAGAAGACGCGACAAATTCCGGTGATGCTATGCTCGCACAGATCACAGCTGCCAATAATATGGATACCAGCGTAAAAAGCCCTTTAGCCACTCACTCTGTACGCACAACGCAATTCGGTAGCTATCAAGAAGAAATTGACGAAAATAAACTTGTTGATATCAAAACACCGCGCCCCATTGATAAAGTCACGCCAATTATTGATATGCCCTTTGACGCAGATGAGTCTGTTGATAAGCAACTAAAGCCCACGCTACAAACTGAAAAAAGTGTTATTGCTGAAGCAATTGATAAACAATTACAATTCAATGGTAATGCCGCTGGTGATGATGTGCAACTAGTGAAAGATATACCGCTGACCACAAAAGACATGCCGCTAACCTCTAAAGAGAGTTTAAAAGACGCGGTACAGGCAACAAAAGATATGCCGCTGCCATCAAAAGAGATGTCACTGACTACCAAAGATATGCCGCATGCCATAAAAGATACGCCAATGGCTCAGCAAGCGCAGACTTTGCAATCTGTTCTGCCAGCTAGTTCTGCATCAGTAGCAGAGGCTGACACTGATGGTGAAAAAACACAGGCAAGTTATGAGTCGAAAGTTGCAATTCAAAGCACTGCTACTAAGCAAAATAACGGTGAATTACCAGCCGATGCGACAGTAATTAAAACCGCGTTAACGACGGCTGAAACAATTAATACAAAGTCGCAGCAAACAGTTAATACAGAGCACTTAAGCAATGTTAGTAGCGCGATGTCTACTAGCGAACAGAGCACAGACCAGTTGACAGCAACGAATAGCGCGGCGCTCGATCAAACCACCAAGTTATTGTTAAGTGAAAAATCGACAGTGCAGAAAAATGCCGATCCATTATTAAGCAATTTAACCCCAGCGCAACGTCAACAATTGCAAATACAAGTGGCAACTATTCAAGAGCAAGGCGTAAGCGCAGTGAAGGTTGCGAGCTTAAAACAAACGCTGGCGGAATTTGTCACCTTAAATAGCACAGCTGCAACTCAACCTGCTGCCTTGGCACAAACTGCGCCTACAGAAATAACTGAGTTAACTCAGTTAGGTAAAGAGTTGTCGTTATTAAGTAGCGAACAAAAACAATTGCTAAGTCAAAAGTTACAGGAGTTTGTAGCAACTGAGCAACCTAAAGGAACGCTACTAGCCAAGATCAATACTGTGATAGATGAACTTGCGCAAATGAATACAGTAGCAAAGCCCAATCAAGCCCAGAGTCAGAGTGTGCAGTCAGTGATAAGTGGCGATACGTTGGCTGATACAAACTCAACAGTGGTGCCGACAAGTAGTGATAAACTGATGACTACGCAAAGCTCACAAGCGACAGCGACTAAGGCCAGTACTTTTTCAGGTGTTCAGTTTGATAATAAACAGCAAATAGGACAAACCAACGTTGGCAGTGAAGTGCAATTGGTTAAGCAGGGAGTATCAAAAAGTGAGCCAAAAATAGATCCGCTCGCTGAGCATCTAAAGTTAGAGCAAAACCAATTACGAGAAAGCTCAATTACCCGTGTTAATCAGTTATTTGGCCAGATTACGGGACTAACAACGGCACTTACAGCAACGGCAGCATATGACGGGAGTGAGCAAAGTTATCAGCAAGCACTGGCTGATATGCAAGTAATGCATGCACAACAAACAAGCCCTACTTCAGCTACTAAACAAGTGAATTTAGATCCCACGGTATTACAAGCGTTGAATATTGTGAAAAGTGATGCCGCTAAGTTATTACAAGAGCGTGTAAGTGCGTTATTGAGTATTAATAATAAAGAAGCTGAAATACGCCTAGATCCACCAGAAATGGGCAGTATGCAAATTCGTATCCGTAGTGATGCTGAGCAAGCTCATATTAATTTTGTTGTGCAAAATCAACAAGCCAAAGAAGCACTTGAGCAATCATTACCACGATTGCGTGAGTTACTAGCACAACAAGGGATTGAGCTTGGGGAGAGTAATATTCAGCAAGGTCATGGTCAAGCGCAGCAGGGGGACGATGGACAACACAACGGCCAAGGTCAACTGGCAAATCAGCAACAAAATGAACAGCAGGATAGCGCCACTCAGCAATCAACTGTAGCAACTGGGCAACAATCTTCATCATCAATAGATTACTATGCCTAACACCTGCTATTATAAGACTATAAAAATAAATAACTTGATGGTCGGTAGTGACACTCGTAATATCACTATTATCAAGGAATAAAGGAAATTGGCATGGCTGAAGAAGCAAATTTAGAAATTGAAGACGGTAGCAAAAAGAAAAAGAAGTTGATCATCATTATTGCTGTGGCCGTTTTAGTGATTGCTGGAGCAGTGTGGTTTTTCTTACTATCAGGTTCTGATTCTGCACCAGAAACACTTGCTGATGAGTCTGTTGTATCTGCTGAGCAGGATACCGCAAGTGGTGATAGTGCAAAAATCGGGAGTGCCTTATATGTTGCTATGCCACGACCATTTATTTTCAATGTGCCTGGCGCTAGCCGTGATCGTATTGTGCAAATTAAAGTGCAATTATTAGTACGCGGCGATGTGAATGAAGAAATAGCCAAAAAGCATATTCCACTGATTGAAGGCACATTACTTGGCGTATTCTCAACGACGACTGCAGATGAACTAGGCACGAGTGAAGGGAAAGAAACACTGCGAGTAGCCGCGCTTGATAAAGTACAAGCAGCGCTAACGGACGTAGAAGGTAGTAAAGTAATTGAGCGGGTGTTGTTTACCGGCTTTGTAATGCAATAAGGGGTCAGCGTGAGTGATTTATTATCCCAAGATGAAATCGATGCCCTCTTACATGGTGTCGACGAAGTCGAGGAGGAGGATTTACAAGACGATGATGATGGGGGCAGTACGCTGCAATATGATTTCTCTTCACAAGATCGTATTGTACGTGGCCGTATGCCGACCTTGGAAATTGTTAACGAACGTTTTGCAAGGCACATGCGCATCAGCTTGTTTAACATGATGCGTCGTACTGCTGAAGTCTCTATCAATGGCGTACAGATGATAAAGTTTGGTGAATATATCCATACTTTATTTGTTCCTACCAGCCTTAACATGGTGCGTTTTCGTCCGCTCAAAGGCACAGGCCTAATCACTATGGAAGCACGTTTAGTGTTTATTCTAGTTGATAACTTTTTTGGCGGTGATGGTCGTTATCATGCCAAAATAGAAGGTCGCGAATTTACGCCAACCGAACGACGTATAGTGCAAATGCTACTAAAAATAATCTTTGAAGATTACAAAGAAGCATGGGCACCGGTAATGGACGTGTCGTTTGAATACCTTGACTCCGAAGTAAACCCTGCCATGGCAAATATTGTTAGCCCAACCGAAGTGGTGGTGATCAGCTCATTCCACATTGAACTTGATGGCGGCGGTGGAGATTTTCATATCGCATTACCTTATTCAATGCTTGAGCCTATTCGTGAGTTGCTCGATGCGGGTGTGCAATCAGATACCGAAGACACCGATCTACGCTGGAGCAAAGCGCTACGCGATGAAATCATGGATGTGGAAGTTGAAATATCAACACAATTACTTGAAGTTGATTTAAGCTTAGCGCAAATCATGGAATTAAAAGCAGGGGATATCATCCCTGTTGAAATGCCTGAGCATATCACGGTATTCGTTGAAGAATTGCCAACATTTAGAGCTAAAATGGGTCGTTCTCGTGATAATGTTGCGCTGCAAATTAGTGAAAAAATTAAACGTCCTGAATCAGTTAAATCAGAACTGCATGTCTTTACTAAAGGCGGTAAAAAACTGGATTCAGATGCGGAATTAGCTGAACTAGAAGATGATTTACACCTCTCGGAAGGTGTGGACTTAGACTGGTAAAAGAATAAAAAGGTTTAATAGTATGAGTGATGACCAAGATACAATGGACGAATGGGCAGCAGCACTGGCTGAAGCTGAAGGAAGTGATAACTCTGATGCTCCTAAGGTAACTGAGCTTGATGAGTTAAGTGATACTAAACATGAAATGAGTGGCGAAGAAAAGCGCAAACTCGATACCATTTTAGATATCCCCGTGACGATCTCTATGGAAGTTGGGCGTTCAAAAATCAATATTCGTAACTTACTGCAACTGAATCAAGGCTCAGTAGTTGAACTTGACCGCGTGGCAGGTGAGCCATTGGATGTATTAGTCAATGGAACACTGATTGCGCATGGTGAAGTTGTTGTGGTGAATGACAAATTTGGTATCCGTCTCACTGACGTGATCAGCCAAGTTGAACGGATCAAAAAATTGCGATGAGCAGTTGGCTGTTTTTATCGACCGCGGCCAGCGCTGCGCTCCCAAGTGGGACACCGATGGGCGATTTATTGTCAATGGTGATGTCTTTAATTATGGTGCTAGTACTGATTGTAGTGCTGGCATTTTTGGTTAAAAAGCTAAACCCTAATTTAGCGAATTCGGATGAATTCAAAGTTGTTCGTAGTTTACCGTTAAGTACGCGAGAGCGGTTGATGGTTATCGAAATTGATAATTGCCAGCATTTATTAGGTGTTACACCTCACAGTATTAACTACCTGCATAAATTAGAAACTCCATTGAGCGAAAAAGAGTTGCCAGCTCTTGCTGAGCGCTTTGGTAAACTTTTAAACCCACAAACTAACCATACTAAAAAGAACAAATAATATGATTAAGTGGCTGCTGCTATTGTTTGCATTGGTTTTTATCCCTTCAGTTAATGCTGAAGGGATTGAAGCATTAAGCATTACTACCAACCCCGATGGTTCACAAGATTACTCGGTGACGTTGCAAGTACTCGCTATTATGACCGCGCTGAGTTTTATTCCAGCGGCGGTAATTATGATGACCTCATTTACCCGTATCATTGTGGTATTGGCCATTTTACGTCAAGCCATTGGTTTGCAACAAACACCGTCGAACCAAATACTATTAGGTATGTCATTATTTTTAAGTATTTTCATCATGGCACCGGTTTACCAAAAAGTGAATGAGCAAGCTATACAGCCGTATTTGAGTGAACAGGTCACATCAGTTCAAGCGCTGGAGCTTGCTAAAGAGCCCATGAAAGCCTTTATGCTTTCACAGGTACGCATTAAGGACTTAGAAACATTCGCTAAAATTGCCGGTTATGATCAGTTAGACTCCCCAGAAGCAACCCCCCTCATCGTGCTTATTCCAGCTTTTGTGACCAGTGAATTACAAACCGCATTCATTATCGGTTTTATGTTTTTTATTCCGTTTTTAATTGTTGATTTAGTAGTGGCATCGGTATTAATGGCGATGGGTATGATGATGCTATCGCCGATGATCGTATCGTTACCATTTAAAATCATGCTATTTGTGCTGGTTGATGGGTGGAGTTTAGTCATGGGTACTTTAGCGAAAAGCTTTGGTTTGGGTGCTTGATATGGCTGTACAACACTGTGTAAAACACGGCTAGGAGCGCAACATGGAACCGGAAATTTTTGTTGATATACTCAGCGATGCCTTATTCTTAGTGATTAAATTAGTCTCCGCGATTGTTGTACCTGGTTTATTGGTCGGCTTAGTGGTGGCGGTGTTTCAGGCCGCAACTTCAATTAATGAACAAACACTCAGTTTTTTACCGCGCTTATTAATTACTATTAGTGCGCTCATTGTCGGTGGCCATTGGTTAACCCAAGAGCTGATGGATTTTTTTACACGGCTAATCATGATCATCCCAGAGATTGCGGGCTAGTATGGAATTCCCTTTTTCGGTCATCATCCAGTGGCTGAGTGATTTTTTACTGCCGCTGGTACGGATCAGTTCAATGATCATGGTGATGGCAGGCATAGGTGCTAAAAATGTGCCGACACGAATAAAAATGGGATTAGCCGTGGTGATTACGTTTTTAGTGGTGCCCGTGTTACCACCTGCCACGTTTAATAACTTATTCTCCTTTGAAATGATTCTAGTGGTCATTCAACAGCTGCTCATTGGTGTGGCAATTGGCTTTGCATCATTGCTAATGCTAAATACTTTTGTGTTAGCGGGTCAAATTCTTGCTATGCAAACTGGCTTAGGTTTCGCCTCGGTTGTTGATCCATCCAATGGTATGAGCGTACCTGCGGTGGGGCAGTTTTATCTAATTTTAGCAACGTTACTCTTCTTTGTTTTTAATGGCCATTTAATGATGATTCAAATGGTGGTACATAGTTTCGAGGTTTTGCCGATTGACGGTAATTGGTGGGCGGTGGATCACTATTGGGACATAGTAACGTGGGGTGGCTGGATGTTTACCACGGCACTGGTGTTATCACTGGCACCTTTAACAGCTATGTTAGTGATCAATATGTCGTTTGGCGTGATGACCCGAGCTGCACCACAGTTAAATATCTTTTCGATCGGTTTTCCGTTTACTTTAGTTGCGGGGCTAGTAATTATTTGGGCAACGCTGGGTAACTTTGTGACTCAATTTGAATTTCAATGGTTAAAAATGGTTGAGTTAATGTGTACTTTAGTTGGTTGTTCCCCGTAGGAGAGAGTGATGGCTGAAGATTCAGGTCAAGAAAAAACCGAAGAACCCACGGGGAAAAAAATTGAGGAATCGAAAAAGAAAGGCCAAATAGCCCGCTCAAAAGAGCTTGGCACCATGTTTGTACTTATTTTTTCTGCGATTTCTTTATTATTATACGGGCCTGAGATTGGCAAAGGTTTGTATAACATTATGGGGCGAACCCTAAGCTTAAATCGTAATGAAACATACGATACGACAAAAATGTTCTCAGTATGGGGAATGGTGGCGGATGCGCTGGTGTTTCCTATGGCGATGTTTGTACTGATTATTGTTTTAGCAGGAATTATTGGTAATACATTACTTGGCGGCTTTAACTTTAGTTGGCAGGCCGCTGCACCAAAAGCCAGCAAAATGTCGCCTGCCAAAGGCATTAAACGTATGCTTGGTCCGCAGGCAGGTGTTGAACTGGTTAAATCTATTTTAAAGTTTGCAGTGGTTGCAGGCTTTGCCGTTTTTTTGATTAATACCTTCTTTGATGAAATTCTCCACTTAAGTATAGAAAGTGCGCCGGGTAATATTATTCACGCTTTAGAAATATTGGCATGGATGTTTTTAGGGTTGACCTGCACCCTAACAATTATTGCGGCCATTGATGCGCCATACCAAAGTCATAAGCACCACAAAGAGTTAAAAATGACCTTGCAAGAAGTGAAAGATGAATATAAAAACTCTGAAGGTGATCCACAAATAAAAGCCCGTATCAGGCAAACGCAAAGACAAATGTCGCAGCGCAGAATGATGCAAGATGTCCCTGATGCTGATGTGGTGGTAACCAACCCAACTCATTATTCAGTTGCATTAAAGTACGATACCGAACGCGCAGGAGCGCCAATTGTGGTTGCCAAAGGCGTTGATGAAATGGCGATGCAGATCAGAAAAATAGCCGTTGGTAACGAAGTACCGGTTGTGGAATCCCCGATGCTGACTCGCGCACTGTATCATACCGCTGAGGTGGGCGATCAAATCCCCGATCAACTTTTTACTGCGGTGGCACAAGTTTTAGCTTATGTATTTCAGCTTAAACGATTCCAAAAAGGTCGCGGAAAGCGTCCAACCAAATTGAATAAAACACTGCCCATCCCTGATGCCTACAAGTATTAATCAAGCAATCAATAACTTGGAATAGTTATTGCAAATTCCGTGTAGTGTCAATTTTTTGAAATTGTAGAATTATGGAATTTAAAGCTGTATTACAACAACTTAATAAAGATAAAAAAGAGTATTTGAAAGGTGTTGGTACGCCTTTATTAGTGCTTGCAGCGCTGGGAATGGTGATATTACCGCTCCCGTCATTTTTACTCGACATTCTTTTTTCGTTTAATATAGCTTTAGCACTGGTGGTTTTACTGGTTACTGTCTACACCATGAAACCCGTCGAGTTTGGTATGTTCCCAGCCGTACTATTGATTGCGACCATTATGCGTTTAGCACTTAACGTTGCCAGTACCCGAGTGGTATTGTTGGAAGGGCATAATGGCGGGGACGCTGCTGGTAAAGTTATCGAAGCATTTGGCTCAGTTGTGATCGGTGGTAACTATGCGGTTGGCCTCGTAGTATTCTTAATCTTGATCATCATCAACTTTGTGGTAATTACCAAAGGTGCTGGGCGTATCTCGGAAGTATCCGCGCGCTTTACCTTAGATGCAATGCCAGGTAAACAAATGGCTATAGACGCCGACTTAAATGCGGGCTTTATCAGTGCCGAGCAAGCGAGAGATCGCCGTGAAGAAGTAACCCGCGAAGCCGACTTTTATGGTTCAATGGATGGTGCCAGTAAATTTGTAAAAGGCGATGCGATTGCCGGTATTGTGATTTTGGTTATCAATATCGTCGGTGGTTTATTTGTTGGTATGATCCAACACGATTTAAGTTTTAGTCGGGCAATGGAAGTTTATACCTTACTGACTATTGGTGATGGCCTAGTGGCTCAACTTCCTTCATTACTTCTATCAATTGGTACAGCGATTGTTGTTACTCGTCAAAATGAATCGCTCAATATGGGCGACCAATTCAAGAAGCAACTTGGTAACGAAAAATCATTATTTATCGCTTCAGGTATCTTAATTGTGATGGGGTTAGTGCCAGGGATGCCCCACTTTGCATTTTTAAGCTTGGGTGCACTACTGGGTTATCTTGCCTATTACGCGCAGCAAAGCAAACTAAAAGAAGCGGCCGCAAAAGAAGCTGAAGCTGCAAATGGAGGCGCTACAGGCACCGGTGTTGCAAATAAACAAGAGCAAAAAGAGCTAGGCTGGGATGATGTGCAGCAAGTTGATGTTATAGGTCTTGAAGTTGGCTATCGTTTAATTCCTTTGGTTGATCAATCACAAGGTGGTGAGTTACTTAACCGGATAAAAGGGGTACGAAAAAAACTATCTCAAGAGTTGGGGTTTTTAGTACCCCCTGTTCATATTCGCGATAATCTAGAGCTTGACCCGAATGCATACAGAATCACTATGATGGGGGTATCTACTGGTGAAGGTGAGCTCAAACATGGTGATGAGCTGGCGATAAACCCAGGACAAGTGTTTGGCCCCATCAAAGGGATTGAAACAAAAGATCCTGCCTTTGGTTTAGATGCAGTGTGGATCAAGCCCGATCAAAAAGATGAAGCGCAATCGCTAGGGTATACCGTAGTTGATTCTGCAACGGTCGTTGCAACCCATATTAGCCAGTTATTAACCAATAGTGCGGCATTGTTACTGGGCCATGAAGAAGTGCAAAACCTCCTTGATATGCTTGCCAAGAGTCATCCACGTTTAGTTGAAGGGCTAGTGCCAGATACTTTACCACTGACGGTTATTGTAAAAGTATTGCAAAACCTCTTGAATGAAGGCGTTGCTATTCGTGACATGCGCTCAATTGTGCAAACCCTCGTTGAGTATGGCCCACGTAGTCAAGACCCAGATGTACTAACGGCAGCAGTGCGTATTTCACTGCGCAGACTGATAGTTCAAGACGCGGTTGGTATGTCATCAGAAATCCCTGTCATAACCTTGGCGCCTGAGTTGGAACAGATGTTGCATCAGTCACTGCAAAATGCAGGCGACGAAGGGGCCGGAATAGAACCAGGACTTGCAGAGCGACTTCAACAATCTTTAAATGAAGCGCATCAAAACCAAGAAATGGCCGGTGAACCTTCGATATTGCTAACGTCAGGAATGTTACGCACTGTGTTATCTCGTTTTGTTAAGTACACCATTCCAGGATTACGGGTGATGTCTTACCAAGAGGTACCAGATGAAAGACAGATCAAGATTGTCAGCTCAGTAGGCCAATAATCGGATTTTAAAGGGGTTGAACCATGAAAATAAAACGTTTTTTTGCTAAAGATATGCGTACCGCACTAAAAGAAGTGAAAGATGAACTCGGTGTTGATGCGGTTATCATGTCAAATAAAAAATTAGCCAATGGGGTAGAAATTGTTGCCGCCGTTGATTATGAAAAAGCGGCCCCTAAAGCGCCGGCACAGCCACAGGCAACAACAGCACAAACAAATACTCACTTTGTTAAACCTGCGCCGCAACGCACCCAGCCGGAGCCGCAAGCTGCAGTAGCAGATAGCTTACAAGCATTATTAGAGCGCCAATCACCTCGTCCGCGCTCACCTGAGCTTGCCTCAATGTTTAGTCAGTCAGGAATTGACACCGCAACCCAATATCAGCCACAGCAACAAGCACAGCAAACTCGTCATGAGCAACCAACACATAATGATTTTGCTCGTCGTCAGAGTGTAGCTCGTCCAGAGACCCAAGCACATAGCTTAGGGTTTGATGATGAACTTGAAAGTGGCTTTGATGATTTGGATGCCCCAATACCAAGCAAAAACGCAGCCAAAACCGATGAAATCAGCGCGATGCGTGATGAAATGGCTGCAATGCGTCAATTACTTGAGTATCAAGTTTCAGGTTTAATGCAACAAGACTTAGCACGTCGCGATCCAACGCGTGCATGTATGATTGACCGTTTAGTTGGCATGGGGATTGATAGCGAAGTGGCTGAACAAATGGCGTGCTTTATTCCTGATGATGTATCGCGTCAACAAGCATGGCAAGCATTGTTGCAAATGGTTGAAAACCAAATGCATACCACTAATAACGAGATTCTACGCCAAGGCGGCGTTTTTGCACTTGTTGGCCCAACGGGAGTGGGTAAAACAACCACAGTTGCTAAACTTGCCGCTCTGGGGGCACAAAAGTATGGGGCTGATAAAGTCGCACTTATCACCACCGATACTTACCGCATTGGTGCCTATGAGCAATTAGCTACTTATGGCCGTATTATTGGCTGTGGTGTAAAACAAGTTAAAGATGCCAATGAATTAGCTGAAGTTTTATACCATTTACGCAATAAGCGTCTAGTATTAATAGATACCGCTGGCATGAGTCAACGTGATTTACGTTTAACCGAACAATTGAACACGCTAATGCGTAATCAACGAGTTGATATTCGTAACTATCTAGTACTCAGTGCTACAGCTCAAATTAATGTATTGCAAGAAACCGTAAGGCACTTTAAAAAAGTACAATTAAGTGGCTGTATTTTCACTAAATTAGACGAATCGTTAAGTTTAGGCGAGATTATTAGTATAGCGATTCAAAATCGCCTCCCAATAGGGTATCTTACTAATGGTCAGCGTGTGCCTGAAGACATTAGGGTCGCTAATGCAGAGAAATTAGTAAAAAAAGCTGAACAATTGTATTTAAAAAGAACAAAAGCGCAACATTCACGACGTCAAGCAGTAGCGTCAAGCACAGTAGGGATGTATGATTAACACAGTATTAGATCAAGCAAGTGGCCTGCGTAAAATGAGTCAAAACAATAATAAGGGCGTTAAAGTTATCGCTGTCACAGGTGGTAAAGGTGGGGTTGGTAAAACGAACGTCTCACTAAACACTGCGATTGCCTTAGGTCAACTCGGAAACCGAGTATTAGTACTGGATGCCGATTTAGGTTTGGCGAATTGCGATGTAATGCTCGGACTGCGAGTAGAACGTAACCTTTCTCATGTATTATCAGGCGAGTGTGAACTCGACGAAATTTTGGTGGAAGGTCCTGCTGGAATAAAAATAGTGCCAGCAACGTCTGGTTCGCAAAGCATGGTCGAACTTTCACCTTCTGAACATGCTGGTCTGATCCGCGCATTTAGCGAATTAAATACCGAATTTGATATATTGATTGTTGATACTGCTGCTGGTATTTCTGACATGGTGTTAAGCTTTTCTCGCGCAGCCCAAGATGTCATGGTCGTCGTATGCGATGAACCAACTTCTATTACCGATGCTTATGCCTTAATCAAGGTATTAAGCCGTGAGCATGGTGTTTATAAATTTAAAATCGTGGCTAATATGGTTCGCAGCATGCGTGAAGGCCATGAGTTATTTGCAAAACTCTCGAAAGTAACAGACCGCTTTTTGGATGTATCGATGGAGTTGGTTGCCACTGTCCCTTACGATGAGAATATGCGTAAATCAACACGTCGGCAAAAAGTGATTGTTGACTTATTCCCTAACTCCCCTGCAGCAATAGCATTTAAAACATTAGCGACAAAAGCAGTTAAATGGCCTATACCTAATCAACCTTCTGGCCATTTAGAATTTTTCATAGAAAAACTAGTAAACGGCTAACTATGACAGCATCGGTGAATAAAGCGATGGGATATCAATCTACACAAAATCTAAATGTGATTGTTGAACGACATGCCTCACTTGTCAAAAAAGTGGCGTGTCATTTAATCGCTCGTTTACCTGCGAGTGTGCAGCTCGATGATTTGATTCAATCGGGAATGATAGGGCTGATTGAAGCGTCGAAAAATTTTGATGCAAGCAAAGGTGCAAGTTTTGAAACCTTTGCAGGTATTCGTATTCGTGGCGCAATGCTTGATGAAATGCGCCGTGGTGATTGGGCACCTCGTTCTGTACATCGTAATAGTCGTAGAGTAGCTGAGGCAATTAGTGAACTTGAAAGTGAACTTAATCGCGAGCCTAAAGATATTGAAGTTGCTGAAAAACTTGATATTACACTCGATGAGTACCATCATATTCTTAGTGATGTGAACTCCAGCAAAGTACTAGGAATAGAAGATTTAGGGGTTGACGAAGATGTTATTACCCCAGTAGGACATGATTTAGCGCTAGACAAGCCCTTTAATAATGTTAAAAATGAACGCTTTAATAAATCATTGTTAGCAGCTATACAATCCTTACCTGAACGAGATGGGCTAGTATTATCGCTGTACTATAACGATGAAATGAATTTAAAAGAGATTGGACATATACTCGATGTAAGCGAATCGCGTGTGAGTCAGATACATGGTCAGGCGATGATTAAGCTAAAAGCAAAAATCAATGACTGGATAAATTAGTAGTAAGTAAATATAGGTTCAGACCTCACCGGAGGATGTTTTGGATAAAAACATGAAAATTCTTGTTGTTGATGATTTTTCGACGATGAGACGTATTATCAAAAATCTGTTAAGAGATTTAGGTTTTACAAATGTACAAGAAGCTGATGATGGCTCAACAGCATTGCCAATGCTACAAAATCAAGAATTTGATTTTGTAGTAACAGACTGGAATATGCCGGGTATGCAAGGGATTGACTTGTTGCGTGCCATTAGAGCTGATGACAGCCTAAAACATATTCCAGTTTTGATGGTCACAGCAGAAGCTAAAAAAGAACAAATTGTTGCTGCTGCTCAGGCTGGTGTTAACGGTTATATCGTTAAGCCATTTACAGCTGCGACACTTAAGACCAAATTGGAAAAAGTGTTTGAGCGTTTAGGTTAAATAAATAGGAGAGGCTTATGTCAGCACCAGCTGCGCCTCAGATCAGTTTAGAGCAAGCCCGTCAGCTTGTAGTTTACCTTGAAAATGGTGAACAAGATAAAGCTGATCAATTAATTATTGATGCTGCGTCAAAAGAGCAATCAGAATTATTCGCCGAAGTAGGTAAGTTGACACGTCAGCTGCATGACGCGTTGAAAAATTTTGAACTCGACACACGTTTAGCTGATTTGACTACCGAAGCAATTCCTGATGCAAAGCAGCGCCTTAACTATGTTATGGAAATGACAGAGAACGCTGCTAATAAAACCATGGACGCGGTAGAAGCAAGTTTACCTATTGCTCAACAACTCGCTGATGAGATTTCACACATCAAACCAACATGGGATCGCCTCATGAGTCGTGAAATTGAGTTGGGTGAGTTTAAAACTCTCTGTCATAGTTTAGATAAGTTTATGAATAACTCACAAACTAAAACGGATGAACTGCAAGGGCTAATGACCAATGTGTTAATGGCGCAAGACTTCCAAGATTTGACTGGCCAAGTGATCCGCCGAGTGATCGAATTAGTTAGAGAAGTAGAAGACAGCTTGATCCATTTGTTAACGGCATTTGGTAGCCAAGACGATCGAGAAACAAAAATAGTAGCACCAGCCATTGAAAAAATGCCTGCTGAAAATAAAATTGCAGGCCCAGAAGGGCCAATTATTGATAAAGAATCTCGTGATGATGTTGTCTCAGGGCAAGATGATGTAGATGATTTATTATCAAGTTTGGGCTTCTAAGAGGAGATAACGGCATGAGCTTTGAAGTCGATGAAGATATTTTACAGGATTTTCTAGTTGAGGCTGGAGAAATTCTTGAGCTTTTGTCAGAACAGCTGGTGGAGCTTGAAAATAACCCAGATGATACCGAATTACTCAATGCAATTTTCCGTGGCTTTCATACGGTAAAAGGCGGTGCTGGTTTTTTAAGTATGACCGAGCTAGTTGATGCTTGTCATGGCGCTGAAAACGTATTTGATTTATTACGCCAAGGTGTGCGTAAAGTTAATTCTGAGCTAATGGATGTGATCCTACAAGCACTCGATACAATTAACGAAATGTTTGCGACTATTCAAAGTAGAGAAAAGCCTGAGCCTGCAGATCCTGAATTACTTGCCGTTTTACACAAACTTGGTCTGCCTCCGAGTGCAGATGAAATCAGTAGTGCATCACCAATTGACAGTACCCCAGCTCCACAAGTTGATGCTGACGCGATTTTAGATGATGACGACCCATTTGCATTTGATGTTTTATTTGATGGTCAGGTCGAAAACGATACGACTGAAGTGCAAATTGATGAAATTACAGAAGATGAATTTGAAAGTTTACTTGATGAACTGCATGGTAAAGGGCAAAGCCCGGCAGCCACAACAAGTTCGGTAAGTAATGATTCATCGAATAGTGATATTACAGATGACGAATTTGATAGCCTGTTAGATGAGTTACACGGTGTTGGTAGCTTTGGTATCGTTAGTAATACGACCAGTAGCCAAGCCGCAGCTTCACCTTCAACACCGGTTGAAGCGCCAAAAACTTCAAGCTCGGATGAGATCAGCGATGATGAATTTGAAGCTCTGCTAGATGAATTGCATGGTAAAGGGAGTGCTCCCCAAGCGACAGAATCAGTACCTGTGTCAACATCCACACCAACTACTTCATCAAGCGCTAAGCCTGAAGCAAAAGAGCCAGTTCGCACAGAGGTAAGTAAAGAGGTTGAAAAGCCGGCTCCTACAGTAACATCGACAACGGCTCCTGCACCAACAACACCAGCAGCGGCGAAAAAAGCACCACCGGCACAAGCTGATACAACAGTACGTGTTGACACTAAGCGTCTCGATCAAATAATGAATATGGTTGGCGAGTTAGTATTAGTACGTAATCGTCTCGTAAGCCTTGCGACTAACACTGAAAGTGAGGCCATGGGTAAAGCCATTTCCAACCTTGATGTGGTAACTGCAGATTTACAAGGTGCGGTGATGAAAACCCGCATGCAACCGATCAAAAAAGTGTTTGGTCGTTTCCCTCGTGTAGTCCGTGATTTAGCACGTAGCTTGAAAAAAGACATCAACTTGTTATTGGTTGGTGAAGAGACTGATTTAGATAAAAACTTAGTTGAAGCACTGGCGGATCCACTTGTTCACTTAGTGCGTAACTCAGTGGATCATGGTATCGAAATGCCTGATGTGCGTGAAGCGGCGGGTAAATCACGTACAGGTACTGTGACATTGTCAGCATCCCAAGAAGGTGACCATATTTTACTTACCATCCGTGATGACGGTGCGGGTATGGATCCTGAAAAGCTGAAAAAGATTGCTATTAGTAAAGGCGTGCTTGATCACGAACAAGCAGCCCGTTTATCTGATACTGAAGCATATAACTTAATCTTTGCTCCTGGCTTTTCTACTAAAGAGCAGATCTCGGATATTTCTGGCCGTGGTGTGGGTATGGATGTGGTGAAAACCAAAATTACTCAGCTTAATGGCTCTGTGAATATTCAGTCTGAGCTGGGTGTAGGCACAGTTTTAGAAATTAAAGTACCGCTAACGCTGGCAATCTTACCAACATTGATGGTTGTTGTTGGCGAGCAGACATTTGCATTACCGCTGGCTGGTGTAAATGAAATATTTCACCTTGATCTCACTAAAACCAATGTTGTTGATGGTCAATTAACTATCATAGTGCGTACAAAAGCGTTGCCATTGTTTTACTTAGAACATTGGTTAGTTAAAGGTGCCGATCGTTCTCAGCGCAAAGCACAAGGCCATGTTGTGATTGTACAAATAGGCACACAACAAGTTGGCTTTGTTGTTGATTCATTGATTGGTCAAGAAGAGGTGGTGATCAAGCCGCTTGATGCTTTATTACAAGGTACGCCGGGTATGGCAGGTGCAACAATCACCTCTGATGGTGGTATAGCGCTTATTTTAGATGTGCCTAGCCTGTTAAAGCACTACGCCTAGTCCATTCTTATCTTAACGTGAGAGCTAATTTAGCTCTCACAGATAAAATTTAACAAGAGTATGCCGATGGCAGTTAAAGTTTTAGTTGTTGATGATTCAAGTTTTTTTCGCCGTCGAGTGAGCGAAATACTCGAGCAAGATAAGGATATTGAAGTTATTGGTTTTGCGGTAAATGGCCGAGAAGCTGTGGATAAAGCAAACCAATTACGACCTGATGTAATCACCATGGATGTTGAAATGCCGGTGCTTGATGGGATTAGTGCTGTAAAACAGATCATGGCGGCTAACCCAACACCAATCCTGATGTTTTCTTCACTTACTCGTGATGGTGCAACGGCCACTTTAGATGCGCTTGATGCGGGGGCGTTGGATTTCTTACCGAAAAAGTTTGAAGATATTGCCCGTAATAATGAAGACGCAATTAAGCTATTACAAAATAAAGTAAAAGAAATCGGCCGCCGTCGATTATCACGTTTTAGTCGGCCAGTATCATCAACGCCAGCAGTGCCACCTTCAGGCGCTACGACTTCCCTGCGCTCTACAATTACTCAGCCGGATAGAAGTTTCAACCGAAATACAGCACCAAGTGCTGGTGCTACCGCCTCTATTCGCGCTTCAGGGAAGAAATATCAAGTTGTCGCTATTGGTACCTCTACTGGTGGTCCTGTTGCACTGCAAACCATTTTGACCCAATTACCTGCTAACTTTCCACATCCTATTTTATTGATCCAGCATATGCCTGCAGCCTTTACCCCTGCATTTGCTGCTCGTTTAAATAGCTTGTGTAAAATACACGTAAAAGAAGCTCAGCAGGGGGATAGATTAATGCCAGGTACGGCTTATTTGGCACCAGGCGGTCAACAAATGTTGATTGAAGGGCGAGGGGGGAACCGGACGCTAAGAGTATTTGAAGATGATAGTGCGCGGATCACATATAAACCCAGTGTTGACGTTACCTTTGCCAGTACAGCGAAAGCGTTTCAAGGTGATGTACTGGCTGTTGTTCTGACAGGAATGGGAGCCGATGGCCGTGATGGAGCGAGGATGCTGAAACAAGCGGGTGCCACTATCTGGGCACAAGATGAAAAAACCAGTGTGGTTTATGGTATGCCGCAAGCGGTTACAAGTGCGGGGCTATCATCAGCAAGTATTGCACTGAGCGATGTTGCTACTCGATTAGTTCGTGAGATTGGTTGTGGATAAGCTGTCATTTTTAGGCCTATTAGTTGCCCTTTGTGCTATTGGCCTTGGCTACTCATTGGAAGGCGGGGTTGTTAGTGCGTTGTTTAATGGTCCAGCGCTCATCATTGTGCTCGGTGGGACACTCGGGGCTGTGATGTTACAAACACCAGCCAGTACCTTTAGTAAAGTACTCAAGATCAGCCATTGGGTGTTCTTTCCACCACGTCATGATATCGATGGGGCTATTGAGCAAGTGAAAGGTTGGTCTCATAAAGCGCGTCAAGAAGGTTATTTGGCTTTAGAAGAGATTGCATTAACGCACCCTGATACATATGTTGCCAAAGGACTCAGTTTGTTGATTGATGGTAATAGTGAACAAAAACTTAGAGACACGCTAGAAATTGATTTATTACTGGAGCGTGAACGTCTACTTGAGGCCAGCCGTGTCTATGAAGCGCTAGGCGGTTATAGCCCAACTATTGGTATTTTAGGGGCCGTACTTGGGCTTATTCAGGCAATGTCGTTTATCACAGATCCTGAGAAATTAGGCGCGGGCGTGGCAACGGCATTTATAGCAACTATTTATGGTGTTGGCTTGGCAAATTTATTATTTTTGCCTATGGCTAACAAACTACAGCAACAGATTGAACAGAAAATGCTGTACCACGAGCTGCTCGCAGAGGGAATTATCGCTATGAGTCAAGGCGATAGTCCAGCTAATATTGAGCTTAAACTTGAAGCGTATCGTGTTGAGCGACCGACTCAGTTGCAACCATAATGATACGCCGCCGCCTTCGCCATTCGTCAAATAAAAACCAACATACTGAGCGTTGGCTGGTTTCCTATGCTGATTACATGACCATAATGTTTGCATTTTTTGTGGTGATGTATGCCATTGCTATCAATAAAGAAGAAAGCTTCCAAATTCTATCTGACTCGCTAGAGCAAGTGTTTGATAAATCAGCTCGCCAGCATTCCCAAGAAGGTCAAGGCGTAACTGGAACAGGCTTATTAACTGATAGGGTTAGCCCCGAAAAAGAGCTACTGTATGGGGAAAGTATCCAAAAGCAAGAAGTAGGTCCAGAGTTGCTCGATGGTCAAAGCGATACGAGTAATATAAAGCAAAAGCATTTAGGTAAACCATTGGATAGTTTACTGACTAAACTGCAATCAGCGTTAATTGATGAAATACGTGATGGCGAAGCCAGTTTAGAATTACACCAAGATTGGTTGATTATTGAATTGAGCTCAGGAATGCTGTTTTCAAGTGGTAGTGCTGTGGCACACTTACGTGCAAAACAAGTGATCAAACTCGTGAAAGATATTATAGCCCCAGTTGATAATTATATACGGGTGCGTGGTTATACTGATAACGAAACGATTCGAAATGAAATGTTTCGGTCTAATTGGGAGCTGTCAGTCGCTCGAGCAACGTCTATGCTAGTAGAGCTTGAGAGCTTAGGAATTAATCCGGCTCGAATGGCTATTGAAGGCTATGGACAATATTCACCTTTTGCTGACAATGATACCGAGCAAGGCCGAGCGGAAAATCGTAAGGTGGTGGTGGCCTTATCTAAGTACGGTTTGCCACCGGAGCCTGAAGCCACTGAGGAGCAGAAGAGGCAACAATTAGCGCCAGAGCCACAACCAATTGAGTTGCCAAGTGACGATAACAGCATTAAAGTGATCCAACTCCCACATGGCGGTATTCGAATTACAACGCGCAATGAAAAACAATAAGGTGTGATGTGAAAATTTGGACAGTAGCGAATCAAAAAGGCGGAGTAGGTAAAACCACGACGGCTGTTAGTTTAGCTGGCATATTAGCGCTGCAAGGAAAGCGAGTATTACTGATAGATACTGATCCACATGCATCGTTAACGTATTACTTTGGCATTGATTCTGAAGATTTAGAAGTCAGTGTCTATGATATCTTTGCCCGGGGTAACACCATGGCCAGTGAAGAGATTTTACAAGCACTGTGCCCATCAAATATTGATAATTTAGATATTTTGCCTGCTACTATGGCAATTGCCACCTTAGATCGTAGTATGGGAAATAAAACAGGGATGGGGCTGATTTTAAAAAAAGCATTAACTAAAATCAGTGAGCATTACGATTATGCGATATTAGATTGTCCGCCTGTGTTGGGCGTTTTAATGGTAAACGCTTTGGCGGCCAGTGAACGGATCTTAGTGCCGGTGCAAACGGAGTTTTTGGCACTAAAAGGGCTTGATAGAATGATGCGGACCATGGAGTTAATGCAAAGCTCGCAATCAAAGCAGTATCAATATACCATTATCCCTACAATGTATGATAAACGCACCAATGCATCTCTTGAGGCATATAAAACGTTACAGCAGAGCTACCAAGACAAGGTGTGGCCAGGGGTCATACCGGTCGATACAAAGTTTCGTGATGCAAGTTTAGCTCAGCAAGTGCCAGTTCAATATTGCCCACGCTCCAGAGGTGTTTATGCTTATCGCGCATTACTCGACTATTTAATTGAACAAGGTTAATGAATGAGTAAGCAGTTATTTGCTAATGAAAAAGTAATGACCCAGTACTTGGGGGCTTTATTGTGCGAAGAAGAATCTACGGACTTAGAGCCGGTTGCAAAATTACTCGAACAAGTATCACCAACAAATAGTAGCACTGACATGCCAGCGAAGGCATCGCAGCAAACGATTGTGCAACCCAGCGCATTGAACGAACCTGCAACAGATGTTCAACAAGAAATAACCGAACAAACTCCTCCCTCCCTTGAGAAACCACAGATCCAAGCTAATATCAATGATATAGCTAAAGAGCGTTCATCACTTGATGGCGTTGCGGCGAAAACGCCAGTTCAACGTCAAGAAGATTACTTTGATGGTGAATTCCAAGCGTTATTTTTTGAAGTTGCGGGATTGACCCTTGCCGTCCCCTTGAAGGCACTTGGTGGCATTCATCAGTTAGGGGAAGTGAATCAATTGTTCGGTAAACCTAAATGGTTTAAAGGGGTTATGCTAAATCGTGATGAAAACCTTAATGTTGTTGATACCGCTCGTTGGGTTATGCCAGAAAAGTATACCCAAGAGTTAGAAGACAAATTAAACTACCAATACTTAATTACTTTAGGTGATAGCCAGTGGGGATTATTGGCGGAAAAGCTAGTTAATAACATCACACTGCGTAGTGAAGATGTGAAATGGCGAGCTAAAAGTGGCAAGCGGCCTTGGCTTGCAGGTGTAATTAAAGAAAAAATGTGTGCCTTAATTGATGTACAAAGTTTAAATCAATTATTAGAGCAAGGTTTAGATAGCCGCGAGCAGTAACGATTATCGGAGTACTAACATGAGTGAACAAAGATTATTATCAAGCAGTAAAAATACCGATGGCAATGATAAAGTGTTGCAGTGGGTCACTTTTAAATTGGAATCAGAAACCTATGGCGTGAATGTAATGCAGGTACAAGAGATTTTGCGTTACACTGAAATTGCGCCAGTACCTGGCGCGCCAAGCTATGTACTGGGGATCATAAACTTACGTGGCAACGTTGTTACTGTAATTGATACCCGCGCACGGTTCGGTTTAATGTCAGCAGAAACGACTGATAATTCACGTGTTTTGATCATTGAAGCTGAAGAGCAGGTCATTGGTATTCTTGCTGATAGTGTGGCAGAAGTCGTTTATTTACGTAGTTCAGAAATTGACAGTGCACCGAATATTGGCACAGAAGAAAGTGCTAAGTTTATTCAAGGTGTGAGTAACCGTGATGGCGAATTATTGATTTTAGTTGATTTAAACAAATTGCTAAATGATGAAGAGTGGGACGAGCTGAGCGGCTTATAGCGCTTACGGAAAAACTATGTTGTTATACTCGTTGCTAGGCGCCTCATTATTACTTGTTTTAGCATGTTTGGGGCTAATTTTTATTAATAACAATAAACAGGTTGCGGCGTTAAAAAGTAGAACACTGCAACTACAAGAAGCACAACAACAGCTAAGTATTTTACGCAGTGAAGTTGCTGAAATGCGCACCGGTATGCTCAGTATTGGCAAACGGTTAGTTGCTGTAGAAGAGCGTAATCAGGAATTAGCGCAATTACAAGACGCGCAAAAATATGATGATCCTGATGCTAAAATTTACTCGCGAGCAGTAAAAATGGTTGAATTAGGGGCAGATATCGAAGAAATCATTCGTGAATGCGAGCTGCCACGTGCCGAAGCTGAATTACTAATGTCGTTACACCATCAAAAAGGCGCGAGATAGCGCTTTTTTGTTACCGCTGACTTAAAGCTATTTACGCCTTAATATTTAACTTGCCCTGAAAGTCTTGCCAGCCCGGTGGAAATTTCCCTCGTAGCACATACGAAAAAGCAATTAACTCGGCAATTACATAGTACAGCTCTTTGGGGATCTCCTCACCAAGCTCTAAATGCGATAATGTTTTTGCTAAGGCCTCATCCTTATGGATCAAAATGCCTTTTTCTTCAGCCGCCTTGATAATTTCTTCCGCAAGTTCACCAAAGCCTTTACTGGTAACCGTTGGTGCGCGGCCTGCTTCGTAGAGTAAGCCAATTGCAGATTTATGCTGAGAATTGTCACTCATAGTCTAAACCTTAATATTAATGATGGCATGGGATTGGTAAAAAGCTTGGTGTTGTGGTGCGCCTTGACTAAGTGTCATTTCGCCTACTTGCAAGCCGTGAGCGGTTAGTTTATGACGCAGGCTCTCAAGGTGAGGGTGGGCCAAAGCGGTGACATCTTGACTTGACGCGAGTAATTGGCAGTCGAGTGCTTTATCCATTAACTCTGCGGTGATCTGCAACTGACCAAGCTCAGCATAGTCAAAATTAAGCCGCACAAACCAAACATTTTTTCCTTCGAGTTTTTCTTTACTGGGTTTTTTATATTGCCCTAACGATATTTCAGTTTGTGCCGCTTCAGGCGGCAAGCGCATAGGTAGTAAGAATTGTACCAGCGGGTTTGTATCTGGTTGCTGATTGATTGGCGTACTATTTACTTGGCTGATTGCCGTTTTTATTTGGCTCAGCTCTGCGGCTAATGCTTGCGACTGTGGTTGTAATAATTGCTCTTGCAGTTTTTGCGAATTAGTTGCTTTAAAGTTTGGTACTAATACCTGAAGTAGCGCATCTAAAGAACTTTGACTATTAAAGTGTAAGGCACTGATATGTGCCAAACTCGGCGCAGCTAAAATACCCACTGTTAACTGTTCAAGCGCTTGGCTAAAACTATTTTGCAGCGCACTAGCGCTTAAGCTTTCAGGGCGCAACACGCTGAGTATTTCTCGTTGAATAGTAAGCGGTTGCAACGATTGACTATCAATCATGCGGCTAAAAGCCTGATTAACAAGCCGGTTTAAATCAATATTTTCGCTGACTTTACTCGTCGCAAACTTATCAATTTGTGCAGCAATATGCTGTTTATCGTTATGTGTAGCTACTTTAAAGTTTGGCAGTGGTTTTTCTATGGGCATCCTTAAAAGTGGGGCAAGCAATTTTGCCTCAAGAGGCAAGCTGATTTGGCTCGCTGGTAGAAAATCGGTTATAGGAGCTTTAACCGCCCCCATAGTTAGGGGAGGCGCCGTTATGCTAAGAGGAAGGACACCTGTCACTTTTTGCGTTTTGCTCTCTAAATCCGCTATTTTTGGCGCAGGGATGTGCTGGTGCTCTGCAAGCGGTATGCGAGTTTTAGGTGCTGTTTGACTGGCGCTCTGCTCAGCGCTAGGTTTACTTGTTTTATAAAACTCAGACTGTGGTGACTGCAATAAGGCTGCTGCTTGTTTACTTAGCGTTTGGGTTGTTTGCTCTTTGGTCATTGGCGAAGTAACGAAAGGCATAGTTTTATCTATATTAGTCTGTATAGAGCTGGTTGGTTGAGTGTATTTGCTATTGGCTGAGGGTTTCGCCATGGGGGGTTGCGTTGTAATTGTTTGCTTTTCTGTATTTGGTTGTGTTGCTGCTTGGGCTACTTTTTTGTCAATCTGGCTTGGTTGCATAGGTGAAAAAGCAAGTGTGTCTTTAATAGGTGAATTTGTGTGTACTTTGCCATCAGTTAGACTTAAAGCGGGCTGGACAGGAGTTGTAATACTCGCTAACCCTGCCTTTAGTTGCTGAAATAGCTGTACTAAAGGCGGTGACTGATGAAAATGTTTCGGCAGTGCCGTGCCTTGACTGATATCGGCTACGAGTGGTTGAACCTGGCGAGCTGCCATGGCAGAAAGGTTTATTTGGGTAAGTGATTTAGGTAATAAGCTAGGCGCCATTTTGGTAGTTAAAGGCTGTTCAAGTGGCGGCTGAGGTGTTGCTGTTGCATTTTGTTTGTGGGTTGTACTTAGATGGTTAAATGGTTTGCTTTCAAAATAGCGAACCGCATCTGTAACCCGGGTTTTTAAATCGGCAAAACTATGCTTTAACCAAGAGCTGATCGGACTATTATTTGCCAGCGATGGGCTGATAATTGTTGCGTGTGTCTGTGTGCTTAAAGGCGCCAACTGTTGGCTTTTTTGCAGCAAAGAATTAAACGTCGTCGCTAATGAGTTTTTTAATTGCAAGGCTACTTTTGGCTGTTGGGTTTTTATAATTAATTGTTCATTAAGTGCTGTAAGTTGAACTTTTTGTGCCATTACATCAGGTTGGTTTTGCCCAAGGGGAAGATTACTTTGCAGTGCCTTCGTTGCGAGCTTAATATTGCCATTATAGTTATTAAAACTAAGTGCTGCGGTGTTCTTATTTAATGTGAGTTGCCCGTGTGGGACTAATTTACTCAACCAAGCTACAAGTTTTGCTTGGCTTATAGGTTGTTGATGCAGTGTATCTGCAAAACGATTAACCACACTTAAAGTAAAATTGCTCTGATTTGCGGTAATAATGGCTTTTAGCCCTTGTTCATTGTGAAGTAGTTGCGCGACTTCTTTATTAATAGGTACACTGGCTTGTAATTGAGTTAATACTAGTTTTGCAACGGGCTGTAGCGTGATCTGTAATGGCAAAGGTTTATTATCAACCTGCTCACCAGTGTTTATAAAGTTTAAAAGACTTTGTAATTGGTTAGTCTGACGCAGGCTAATTTCAACTTGTTTTGGGGTAATGGAGAGTTGTTTTCCATCTTGGCTGAGCTGAATATCGGCACTGGCAATTTTAGGAAGGTTGCTTTGCGATTCAGTGGTGGCTAAGCGGAGGGTTTGCCAATGCTTGTCCAGGTACACCTCCATTTGTACTGAGCCTTTAGTAAACACAATATTTTTAGCACTGAGCGTTTGATCGCTCAGGTCGGGTATTTGCTGTGCTGTAGCATTGTGTGACGAATGGCTGACAGAAAGCGAATTTGCTAATGTTATCTGTGTAGGTTTATTCATTATTTTAAATCAAGTTTTTCACTAATCGGTGCAAAGCATTATTCGTATTACCCTATCATTATGCTAGACTAACGCCTAATTTTGGGTATAGAGAATCATCATCTTGTTACACATTAAGTCCGTCACCTGCATCAAGCAAGACCGTTGTTTATTTGCGGATCTTAATTTCCGTTTGAAATCAGGTCAAATTATGCAATTGGCAGGCCCAAATGGGGCTGGTAAAACATCATTATTGCGTATAATCGCGGGTTTCTCTATGCCCGATGAAGGACAAGTGATTTGGCAAGGTGAATCTATTGCAAAAAATTATGATGAGTTTGCCCGTGAGTTATTGTTTATAGGTCATAAAACTGGCGTGAATGGTCAGCTGAGTGCGATTGAAAATGTACGGTTTTGGTTACAAATACAAGGTTATAACACAAAGCAAGACCTCTACTCGCTATTGGCTAAAATAGGCTTAGTAGGGCTTGAAGATGTACCGGTTCGTACTTTATCTGCGGGGCAGCAACGCCGTGTTGCGCTGATCAGGTTATGGCTTAATAATGCCAAGTTATGGGTGCTTGATGAACCTTTTACAGCGTTAGATAAAGCAGGTATTGCATTCTTACAGCAGCGTTTTTTATCCCATTTAGCGCAAGGTGGAGCAATTTTATTAACCACCCATCAAGACTTAACAACACACTTTAATGAGTTACAAACAGTAACTTTGGAGTACCGACACTGATGTTACGTCAGCATTCATATTGGCAGCTGTTTAGTGCTGTATGCAAAAAAGATTTACAGTTGGCATTTCGTCAGCGCGCTGAAATAGTAAACCCTCTCCTTTTTTTCTTAATTGTGATTACCTTATTTCCGTTAGCAATTGGCCCTGAGCCCGGTCTACTCGCGCGTATGGCTCCTGGGATTATTTGGGTTGCCGCTTTGCTATCTACAATGCTGGGCCTGGATAAGTTATTTCGTGAAGATTTTAATGATGGCAGTTTAGAGCAACTGATCGCCTCATCGTACCCGTTATCCTTGACTGTGCTTGGCAAAGTTGTCGCTCACTGGATCATCACGGGTGTGCCTTTGGTGCTAATGACGCCGTTATTTGCTTTGTTATTAAATTTAGATAATCAAGCATTGCTAGCAACGGTGCTTACCTTGTTGTTAGGTACGCCATTACTGAGTTTTATCGGCGCCATAGGCGCAGGGCTTACCGTGGGGTTACAAAAAGGCGGAATTTTGATGAGTCTGCTTGTGTTACCTTTGTATATCCCAGTATTAATTTTTGCAACGTCGGCTATTGATACCAGTACTATGTCACTGGATTATAGCGGGCAGCTTGCCATCCTTGGTGCGATGCTCGTTATTGCCGTAATTAGCGCACCAATCGCCATATCGTCAGCATTGAAAGTGAGTGTAAGTTAATATGTGGAAGTGGTTACATCCCTACGCTAAAGCAGAGCGTGCATATCAATTATGTAATACGTTACTGCCTTATTTTGCCGTGATAACGGTAGTCTGCATGCTTGTTGGTTGGGTCTGGGGGTTAGCCTATGCGCCTGCCGACTATCAGCAAAAAGACAGTTATCGCATTATCTTTATTCATGTTCCTTCAGCTATTTTATCGATGGGGGCTTATTCATCAATGGCCATTGCGGCAGTGATCGCCTTGGTATGGCAACTTCGTAATGCCGAGTTAGCAGTAATAGCCATTGCACCTGTCGGTGCATGTGTGACAGCAATAGCACTTATAACTGGTGCTGCATGGGGTAAACCTATGTGGGGCGCATGGTGGGTTTGGGATGCTCGGCTTACTTCAGAGCTTATTCTATTGTTTTTATACTTAGGTGTGTTGTCTCTTTATCATGCCTTTGAAGATAAAAAAGCAGCGGGTCGAGCTGCATCTATTTTGGCGATTGTTGGGGTTATAAACCTGCCAATTATCCATTTTTCGGTTGAGTGGTGGAACACCCTGCATCAAGGTGCCACGATTACTAAGTTTGACACGAAAGCCATTGATTCCAGTATGTTTTGGCCATTAATGGTAAATATAGTCGCCTTTGCTGGCTTTGTTGGCACGGTGACATTGATGCGTCTTAAAAATGAAATTTTACAACGTGAGAAGCACCGCCCTTGGGTGCGTCAGTTGTTAAATAGGGGCTAATTATGCAGTTTGATTCTTTTTCTGATTTTATTGCCATGGGCGGTTACGGCTTTTATGTATGGCTTTCTTTTGGTACATGTGCATTGATTTTATTGGGTATTTTATTAAGTTCTTTAAACGATACTAGGCGAATTATGGCTTCTGTGCAGCAACAAGCTGAACGTGAAGCACGTATTCAGCAGGCTAAACAGGAGCAACAGGTATGAACCCAAGACGCAAAAAACGTTTGTTAGCTGTAACAGCGATTGTATTTGGTGTTGGCGCTGTGATTGGTTTGGTGCTGTACGCGTTACAAGAGAATATCAATTTATTTTATACCCCGAGTGAATTAGTCGAGGGTAAAGGCCCAAATAAAGAAAAACCCCATATTGGTCAAAAATTACGTATTGGTGGCATGGTAGTACCGGGCTCTGTGATAAGAGATGAAACCAGTTTACAAGTGAGCTTTAAGTTAATTGATACAGGCCCTTTGGTGACCATTAAATACCAAGGTATTTTGCCTGACTTATTTCGTGAGGGACAAGGGATTGTAGCTCAAGGTGTGTTGGTTGAACCTAATGTAATAGAAGCGTTTGAGGTTTTGGCTAAGCATGATGAAGAATACATGCCAGCCGAAGTTGCTGAAGCGGTGAAAGGGATCAAACATGAAAAACCTAAATACAACTTAGAAAGTGGCAATTAAGATGATCCCAGAAATCGGTTATTTTTCCCTTACACTGGCCATGGTGCTTAGTGTTTTATTATGTATTTTTCCGTTATGGGGTGCCCATACTGGTAATTTACGGTTAATGCGGGCTGCGCCTTCATTAGCTGTTGGGCAATTTGTATTTGTATTAATTTCGTTTGCGGCGCTAATTTATGCAAGTTTAACGGATGACTTTACTGTTGCGTATGTCGCATATCATTCAAGCAGTACCCTGCCTTGGTACTATAAAATCACTTCAACGTGGGGCGGCCATGAAGGCGCTATTTTGTTGTGGTTAGTGATGCAAGCAGGTTGGACTGCGGTGGTTGCACTGCGCTCTACTTCATTGCCTTGGATTTTACGTGCTCGTGTTCTCGGCGTACTGGGTTTTTTAGGGGTTGGCTTTATGCTTTATACCCTCTGGATGTCGAACCCATTTGAGCTATTGTTGCCATATTACCCTGTGGAAGGGCGTGATCTTAATCCGTTATTGCAAGATCCGGGTATGATCATTCACCCGCCATTGTTATATATGGGCTATGTTGGGTTATCTGTTTCATTTTCATTCGCTATTGCCGCGCTATTAACCGGTAAGCTTGATAATACTTGGGCAAAGTGGTCACGTCCGTGGACTATGACCGCATGGGGCTTTTTAACGTTAGGTATTACAATTGGTAGCTGGTGGGCTTATGCCGAGCTTGGCTGGGGCGGTTGGTGGTTCTGGGATCCAGTTGAAAACGCATCACTTATGCCGTGGTTAGTCGCGACCGCGTTGTTACATTCACTGTCAGTGACTGAAAAACGAGGTGTGTTTAAATCTTGGACCGTACTATTGGCCATTGCTGCATTTTCACTGAGCTTATTGGGCACTTTTATTGTTCGTTCAGGCATTATTGTATCTGTACATGCTTTTGCCACCGATCCTGACCGCGGCTTGTTTATTTTGGCCTTTTTAGCAATTGTTGTGGGTGGTGCACTTACTTTATATGCCTTTAGAGTTGCGCAAGTACGCAGTGAAGGACGTTACAAATTAGTGTCACGAGAAGTATCACTGTGGCTAAATAATATCTTCTTAGTGGTAGCAACCTTTATTGTGCTACTGGGGACTTTACTGCCTATGGTGCATAAAGAGCTCGGGCTTGGTAGTATTTCTATCGGTGAACCATTCTTTAATAAAATGTTTGCGATTTTACTCGTTCCTTTCGCCATTTTAATGGGCATAGGGCCCTTGTTACGTTGGAAGCAAAATAAGTGGGCTTTTTTACAAAATAAATTACTTATTGCGGCGCTTATGAGCATTGTAATTACCGCTGCTTGGTTGTTTTCAAGTTATGCAGTTGTAGCCCCGCTTACATTATTAGCAACCACACTTGCGGTCTGGATTGTTATTACTACAGGCGTTGATCTATATACAAAAGCAAGTGTACAAACTAGTTTCAGTCAAGGCTTGAGACGCTTAGGGTTGAGCTATTGGGCCATGGTATTAGGGCATGTAGGTATCGCTTTTGTTATTGCAGGCGTTACCTTAACTTCTGCGTACTCTGTTGAGCGCGATGTCTCAATGAAGCCGGGTGAAATAGTGCAATTAAACCAGTATCAATATCGCTTTGAAGGCGTTAATACAATTCGCGGGGCAAACTACAGTGGCCATGCCGGAGAAGTTAGCGTGCTGAAAAATGATAAGTTAGTCACCATATTGCATGCTGAAAAGCGTCGTTATGATATTGGTATGCAGTTTATGACTGAGGCTGCGATAGATGCCGGCTTTACCCGTGACTTATACCTTGCGCTGGGTGAACAGCTAAGTAACGGCGGTTGGTCATTACGTATCTATCATAAACCGTTCGTGCGCTGGATGTGGATTGGTGGTGTGTTAATTTCATTGGCAGGTTTTATGATTTTAGGTGATAGACGCTACCGCACGAGTAAAAAGAAGTCTGATCAATCAAAGGAGCAGTTAGTATGAATCGTAAATTATTAGCGCTGCTACCTTTGTTGGCATTTGTTTTAGTTTGTGTGTTTTTATTTCAGGGGTTGTTTTCTAACCCACGCGAAATTCAAACGGGGCGTTTAGGTCAGCCAATGCCCGCTTTTGATTTACCTGATCTAATGCAGGATTCAAAGCGTTGGCAAGATAGCCAATTAAAAGGTGAAGTATATTTGCTTAACGTATGGGGTACTTGGTGCCCAACCTGTTTAGCTGAATTAGATTATTTAACTCAACTGCGTGAGCAGGGCGTTAAAATTATCGGGCTTTACTATGTACAAAGCTATGATGCTGACTTTGATGGTGAATTTGATATATCAGCACTACGCGAAGAAGTAACATCGATGTTAAGTCGTGCCGGTGATCCGTATCAATTTAACATGCTTGATTTACACCGTACGCTCGCACTTGATTTAGGTGTCTCTGGTGCACCGGAGACTTTTTTAGTGGATAGTAAAGGCACTATTTTATTACATCATACTGGCGATATTAACCCGCGAGTTTGGCGCGCTAAATTTGCGCCTCTGATGCAGGAGTTACAGCCATGAAATATATTTTAGTTGTTTCAATGTTATTTATCAGCGGGATGGTTATGGCTGAGCAAGATCGTTACCAGTTCGATAACAACGAACAAGCACAACGTTTTGCAGAGTTGACCAAAGAATTACGTTGCCCTAAGTGTCAAAATCAAAATATTGCCGACTCAGACGCCGTGGTTGCCAAAGATCTTCGCGAAAAAGTGTTAGCTTTAGTGAAAGAAGGTAAATCCAAAGACGATGTAATTGAATATATGATTGACCGCTATGGTTATTTTGTTCATTACGATCCTCCTGTAACACCAGCGACTCTAGTGTTATGGGTATTACCTGTTTTGATTGTGGTATTTGGTTTTAGCTCCATTATTTTTCGTCAGCGAAAGGCCGCAGTTAAACAAACTTGGAGTGAACAAGATGAGGCATTATTAGCCAAGCTTATCGCTCAAAATGAACGTCAGGAGCAGATTTAAATGATACTAATGTGGGTTGCTTTTGCATTATTAACCTTATTAGCTGTGGCGTTTGTCGCTCTGCCTTTTTTAAGTAAAGAGCGGGTACAAAGCCTTACTTATAATGCTAACTCTGAGCTTATTGCTATTTATCATCAGCGTCTTGGTGAGTTAGCTGGTGAGTTAGCAAACCAACGTATTGATCAAGTTAATCATGATGAATCAGTGGTTGAAGTTAAACGCCGTTTACTTAATGAGTTATCGCCTGAAAAATCATTGATGAGTAAAGGTAATAATCGTATTTTTGCATTCACAGGAAGTGCGTTTCTAGTGGTCTTTACGGCTATTTTCTATACCGCAACGGGATCGCAGCAGCAATTACAAAATTGGCACACTGCCATGGATAATTTACCTGCTTATGGTGAGCGAGCCGTAATGCAGCAAGGTGAGCCACTAACACAAAATGAATTACAGGCATTTGCTTTAGGGTTGCGAACTAAGCTCGCGCAAAACGGTGATGATCAAGTTGCGTGGATGCTGTTAGGTCGGGTTGCTATGTCATTAAACGAATTAGACATGGCCCAGCAGTCATTTGATAAAGTGTTGCGTATGGATCCGGATAATATGTCTGTGCTAATCAGTTATAGCCAAGTGCTTTTACTGGACGGTAGTGAAGCGAATATGACGCGCGCAGCAGGAATGCTCTCTAAAGTGTTAAAAGCTGATCCAACTAATCTAGATGCAATTTCCTTATTAGCGTTAATTGCTTATGAGCGTCATGATTGGCTTCAGGCAAAAGCGGCTTTTGAAGTACTGTTAAATAGCATGGATGAGCAAGACTCGCGTTATAGCATGATTGCTCAGCGCGTTACTGAAATTGAACAGAAGATAGCAGCTGAAAATAGTGAACAAAACGCTCAACTTACACCGGTAGCACAACCTCACGCGCAAGGGGAGAAAGATAATGCAAATGCTGCAACGAGCGCTATTAACATCACGATTGAACTTGATCCGCAATTAGTTGATAAGCAACCGGAGCAAGGGACCTTGTTCGTATTTGCTAAAGCGGCGAGTGGCCCAGCTATGCCTTTGGCGGTCGTAAAGTTAACAGATTACCGTTTTCCAATTACAGTACAGTTAAGTGATAGCAATGCCATGGTAGCGGGTTTAACCCTCTCAAGTGTTGAGGAAATAACCTTAACAGCTCGTATTTCGAAAGATGCTTCGGTGATGCCTTCAACGGGTGAGTTAGAAGGGCGTTCAGCTGTATTAAAGCGCAGCCAGACCAAGGCCTATGATTTACTTATCAATGAATTAATACCTTAAAAGGATCAAAGATGTTAAGACAGAGTTTAGTTTTATTGGGGTTCCTTGTGCTTGGTGGATGCGCACAAGTCCCTGATGAAAAAATAGATGAACGAGACCCGTTACAATCATTTAACCGTCCAATGTATGACTTTAATATGGATGTACTAGATGCATATGTGTTGCGTCCTGTCGCTGTTGGTTATGTCGCTGTAACACCGACACCGGTGCGCCGTAGTGTTGTTAATTTTACAGATAATATTAGTGCGCCAACGGATGTTATTAATGCCACCTTGCAAGGTAAGCCCGCGAATGCAGGAATTAGTGTTGCGCGATTCTTAGTTAATTCAACCGTGGGTATTTTTGGCTTGTTTGATGTCGCTACCTCACTGGGTTTAACAATTGTTGACGAAGACTTTGGACAAACACTAGGTGTATGGGGAATTGGTGATGGTGCTTACCTTATGCTGCCTGGCATGGGCCCTTCAACAGCACGTAACTTAACCGGTGATGTGGTTGATAACTTTGTGCTACCCGAGATTGCCTTAACAACCCCGCAAACCATACTTGTATTTGCACTAAAAGCTGTTGAAGCACGTGCATCTTTAATTCCGCAAGAAAGTTTACTAAATGAGTCACTCGATCCGTATATTTTTATGAAGGATATTTACTTCCAGCGTCAGCTATACGAATTACATGACGGGAACCCACCGATCGAAGAAGAGCCTAAAGATTTCGATGAAGACTTTTTAGAAAGCCTTTAATCTGAAAGTGATAACTAAAAATGCCAGCTTCAAGCTGGCATTTTATATTCTGTTTTGGGGTAGCTACTATGGGCTAACTATTACCCAGTATTTTCATTTGTTCATTCGCCCAGCTAACAGCATCGTGGTAAGCATCCGGTACTTTTTCAGCGGCTAAGCCTAACTCAGCTTGAATTGCATTTGCACCTTGCCAATTAGCTTGCTCATACTGTTTCACTAACCGTAAATACTGGGCCAATAAGCCTTCATCATTTAATAATGCTAACTTGATGTCATTTGATAATGGCAGCTTTTTCATTACGCTTGCCATGTCCTCATCTAAGATTGCATCCATTAATGACATCATCCCGGTGAGAAAAGCCATTCCTGTGTCTTTCAGTTTATTATGGTTTATTGCTAATAGCTCAGTAAAACGTGCCCTCGTTAGGGAAAGCCGTATTAATTCTGCTGGCTTATCACCCGCGACTTGGGCGGCAAATAATAATGATAAGAACTTTTTGATCTCTTGTGCACCTAATACGATAAGTGCCTGTTTTATAGTGCTGATCTCCGCTCTGCGTGTAAATGCTGCCGAATTACTATAACGTAATAATTTATAAGACAGATTGACATCTCGCTCAAATACTTCGGTAACTTTCTTTAAATTTATCTCAACAACAGACGTCTCATAAAGTAGCTCTGCTAACGCGATTTCAGATGGTGGTAGGGTTTTACTTTGCACCATTTCTGGTTTGGAAAAGAAAAAACCTTGAAAGTAAGTAAAGCCAAGGTCTAACGCTAATTGGTACTTTTCATAGGTTTCAACCTTTTCAGCTAATAACTTTATATGCGGATAGGGTTTAATTTCTTCGATGATGGTATTAATAGTAGCCAATTCGCAACTTAGAAAATCTATTTTAATAATATCTATATAAGGGTAAAAATGACGCCACACAGGTTGATGAATATAGTCATCCAATGCCAATGTGTAGCCTTTTTCTTTTAATTCTTTAACTATTGCGAGCAAACGCTTACCGGGTTGAATTGTTTCAAGTATTTCTACAACAATTTGGTCTTTACCCAGTAGGGTTGGGTAGCCTTTTTGTAATGTCTCAAGAGTAAAATTGATATACGCAGGTTTATTATCGGTGAGATCTTCCAAACCAAAATTAAATTGACTCCCTTCAATTAGCCTCGTTGTTGCCTCATCGCCATCTATATCAGGGAATACATTATCAACGCCGTCACGAAAGAGTAACTCATAACCTACAAGTTCTTTGTTTCGGTCTAAAATTGGTTGGCGTGCAGCATAAAAATACATAAACAATGGATCCACATCAGTTAAACGAGTACTTGGGCAATATAAGGTAAAACCGCATAAATAGCATTAATTATCTTCACAATATAAATACTAAAGTATTGATTATTTAAGTAATCATTGATCTAATCCTAGGGTAATTAAGCATTAATTACCATATTCAATAGTTAAATTATTGTTCAACTCGTAAAAACAGCTTTACCAGCTACAGTTGTATGATGAGCGCAGCAATTGGAGTTATTCACCCTTGGCATGATATAGTAAATTTCTAGGATGGTTTTTACACCAATAATGACTTTATATTACATTGGCTTTAAAAAATTGTGAGTCATTATTAGGATTGAAAGCCAGATTTTAACTTCAGAGTTGGAGGCAAATTTGGAAACTGGAATGATTATTTCTTTAGCTGCGTATTTTATCGTAATGCTAGGTATTGGCTTATATGCATATAAGCAGTCGACTGCCGATGTATCTGGTTATATGCTGGGCGGACGAAATTTATCTCCAAGCGTAGCTGCGCTGTCAGCCGGTGCATCGGACATGAGTGGTTGGTTACTTATGGGATTACCCGGTGCGATGTATCTATTTGGTTTGAGTAAAGTATGGATTGCTATAGGGTTAGTACTCGGCGCTTGGGCTAATTACTTTTTAGTCGCCCCTCGATTACGTGTTTATACTGAAAAAGCAAATGACTCAATTACGATACCGGATTACTTCGCAAATCGTTTTGTAGATAATAAAAATATTCTTCGTGTTATTTCTGCAATCATAATCATTTTATTCTTTACTTTATACACCTCATCAGGCGTAGTTGCTGGCGGTAAATTATTTGAAAATTCGTTTGGCATGAGTTATGAAATGGGCTTGTATGTAACCACTGGTGTTGTGGTTGTTTATACGCTATTTGGCGGCTTTTTAGCTGTAAGCCTGACGGACTTTGTGCAAGGGTGTATTATGTTTTTATCCTTGTTAATCGTGCCTTTAGTAACTTATAGCATGTTAGACAACTCAGTCGTTGATACGCTTTCTACAGCAACCTATGATCTATTGCTTAGTAATCCGAAACCAAGTGAACAAGTACCATTGGATATGCTTAACTGGTTTGCTGGTGGTTCAGTTATCGCCATAATTTCAGCCCTAGCATGGGGTTTAGGTTATTTTGGGCAACCGCATATTATTGTACGTTTTATGTCTGTACGTTCAGTGAAAGATATGCCAACGATGCGTCGAATTGGTATGTCGTGGATGACGCTTTCGGCTATTGGTGCAGTGTTAACAGGATTGTTTGGTGCAGCTTATATGATTGAAAATCAAATGCTGATTGACGACAAAGAAACCATCTTTTTAGTATTATCAGAATTAGTATTTCATCCGTTAATTGCTGGTTTTTTACTTGCAGCTATTTTAGCTGCGATCATGAGTACTATCTCCTCTCAGCTATTAGTATGTTCAAGCTCACTGACTGAAGATTTCTATAAAATCTACTTAAACCGCAGTGCATCACAAACAGAATTAGTTCTAGTGGGCCGAATTAGTGTGTTGTTAGTGGCCGTATTCGCTATTTATTTGGCCTATGATCGCGATAGTTCGATTTTAGACTTAGTGAGTAATGCCTGGGCAGGTTTTGGCGCTGCATTTGGCCCATTAGTATTGCTTAGCCTTTATTGGAAAAGAATGAACCTTCAGGGTGCAATAAGTGGTATGGTAGTGGGTGCTGCTACTGTTTTGGTTTGGATTTATGCGCCTATAACCATTAACGGTCAGTCACTAAGCAGTATAATTTATGAAATTATTCCTGGCTTTATTTTATCAAGTATCGCAATTATAGTGGTTAGCTTATCAACACCACCTCCTAGTAAAGCGATCACACAATTATTTGATGAAGTTGAGGGCTCGTTGAGTTAACAACTACAACAGGTATAACAAAAAAAGGAGCTTAGATAAGCTCCTTTTTTTATCAATCAGGTGTGTACTACTTATCCCAATCGACTTAAATATTTAACCATTTTAGCTGGCAGCCTTATCCGTGTTTGCTTTTAAGTCAGATACATTCTCAGCTGCTTTCTTTGTTTTAGCCGGGGCTGCTTTAGCGGGGGCTATATCTTTTGCGCCTTTGAGAACATTGATAAAATCGTCTTTACTCTTAGCAATCTCTAGAGCAAGCGATTCAATTTGTTGTTCACTTAAAGGGACATCTACTTTTTCTAGCATTACTTCAAGTGACTCTGCTATATCAAGCATCTTGTCATATGCATCTGCTTCTTTTTTAGTAGTAAACGTCATACGCTCGACTCCGTTTCTTTCTACAACATATTTAACAACAACAGCCATGATTTCTCCTGCCAATTTGCTTGGTGAATAATACCTTCACCTTGATTGATTACTGTTTTTATGTACAGTAATGGTTTGTTGGTCTTTTTGCAAGGAGACATTTTTATTTTTTTACTTTGGGTACATTGACAAATGGGTACAACTTTACTTTATTTAAATAGTCGCACTTTTTCAGTATGACTTTATTTGGATGTAGTCCAAAAGTGAGGGCGCTTTTATCAACTATTAACTGAGTCCACGTATGGATATCATGGAGGAAAAGCATGAAGTTTTTAACTTTAATAGTCGTTGTATTCGGTCTTGCTATTTCATTACCTAGTAATGCAGCTGTGAGTAAAGTAGAGGCAACCGAAAGTGCAGGAAAAACACAGCTAATCAATGTTAATCAAGCAACCGTTGAGCAACTTAGTCAGCTACCGGGTATAGGTAAATCTAAAGCACAAGCGATTGTTGACTACCGTACTAAGCAAGGTAAATTTAAATCAGTTGCTGATTTGGCACAGGTGAAAGGAATTGGCGATAAACTCGTCGCTAAATTAGAAGGGAAAGTTAAGTTTTAAGCAGTTAAATATTAATTAGTTAAACATTAAGAACAGGGCGAACTATTCGCCCTGTGTAAACTCTTTAATCGTGTGCTGTAAATGACCTTTAGCAAATTGGATCTCTAAAGGGGTAGTTAGTAAAGGGTAAGCTACACCGGTTAGTAGTAATGCTGGTAACAGCAACCAACCTTCAATATACGCTAATGATAAAAATACAGGGGTTAATAAAAGTAACTTTAAAATACGCAAACTGATTTTTTGCATCGGCGTTAAGTGACTTAAAGCTAAGGCAATAATTTGCTGACGTTGGCGTATTTTAAATGGTTTTAATGGCGTCACTTGGCTTGAAAAAAATGTCATCATCACAGTGACTTTTTAATGATTAAGCGGCTTGCGACAACGCTTATTAGTACCAATGTAAATGCACCAAAAATCACTTCCATCCAAGCAGGCATACTCAAACCTGCAAACTGCCAATCAATATTGCCACAGTCCCCGGTAGCTGCAAAAAACTGAGGGATCCATTCATGCAGTGGGATTGGGAAATTTGGCTCAAACTCACAGCTAAATGCAAAAGGGTCGGTTGTGGTTTGCATCTCGATATGTTGGCGAGCAATCAGATAACCCCAAATACTGGCAACGGCCCAGCTTAATAAAGCGCTAACACGGATTATCATGTTAGTAGGCTTTATTGCGCCAATAATGCCTGCAAAGAGTAGGCCTAACATTGCGGTTCGTTGATAGATACACATAATGCATGGCTCTAAGCCCATTTGGTACTGAAAAAATAAAGCAACCACTTCAAATGTAAATGCTGTTACTGCTAATAAAACCCAAGGTGTGCGTTGTTGCGCTAAATTTGCTAACCAATTCATAGTATTTCCAAATATTAATATATCAATGAGATTATGACTTAGTCATTAAACTAGGCGCAAGGGTAAATATGCTTTGTGACTATAAAAGCATATTTATGGCGACTGTTTAATTACGTTTATGTAAATAAGTTTCAGTTATTTGCTTGATGGAGTGTTTGTTTCTGCACGTGAGGGGGAGAGTAATTATAAAAATACTGGCAGACATATATTGCGCAGTGGCCATTAATGATTTAATGAAGTGACTTTACTTGTTAGTTTTGCTTCATCTGGTACAATCAGTCAGTTAATCGTTTTTAAGTGAAGTAGTGTGATAACTCGAGTGGGAATTGAATGAGAATTTTTAAAGCGAAAAGTCCAGCTGGATTTGCAGAAGAGTATATTGTTGAGTCAATTTGGAATGGGGATTTCCCTCCGGGTTCTATTCTTCCTGCTGAGCGCGAGTTATCAGAATTAATAGGTGTTACACGAACCACCTTACGTGAAGTATTGCAGCGTTTAGCCCGTGATGGTTGGCTGACAATTCAACATGGCAAGCCAACGCGTGTTAATAACTTCTGGGAAACATCAGGGCTTAATATTCTTGAAACATTAGCGCGTCTTGATGAAGATAAAATGCCAGAGCTGACAGACCAATTACTTTCTGCCCGCACTAATATTAGCGCTATTTATACTCGGGCGGCAATTAAACTGGCACCTGATAGAGTGATTGAAATTTTATCTCAAAGCGATGATCTTGAAGATAGTGCACAAGCATTTGCTGATTATGATTACAAAGTGCATCATGAGCTTGCGGTTGCTGGAAATAATCGTATTTATGTGCTTATTCTCAATGGTTTTAAAGGTTTTTACTCGAAAATTGGCTGTCATTACTTCTCAGATCCAGGCACTCGCCAACTAGCACGCCAGTTTTATAAAGACTTAACGATACTTGCTGAAAAACGTGAACATGATGGCGCTATTTCCATGATGCGTAAATATGGTCATCAAACAGGTGAGATTTGGCAAAAAATTCGTGGTGATATGCCCGAAAATATTATGGATTAGTAATCCCCACTGCTAAAAAAGCCTGCTTCAGCAGGCTTTTTTAATCCTTTCACGCCATGTTCTATATTTTCGATGGCCGACATCGGAAAATACGATTGTTCTTTTAAGTCACTAGTCTCTAAAATATTTTGACAATTATGCATGTCAGCCCTTGGTATTTTATTTTTAGATCCCATATTAAAGGCAAGCATTGCGTAAGCAATTAAAAGCAAACTCAAATATTTGGAGAATAAAATGGGTGTATTAGTAGGCCGCCAGGCACCAGACTTTACCGCTGCAGCAGTATTAGGTAACGGCGAGATCGTAGATAGCTACAATCTTCACGAAACAATCAAAGGTAAAAAAGCAGTTATCTTCTTTTACCCACTAGATTTCACTTTCGTATGTCCTTCTGAATTAATTGCTTTTGACAAGCGTTATGAAGAATTCCAAAAGCGTGGCGTTGAAGTAATTGGTGTTTCAATTGATTCACAATTCTCACACAACGCATGGCGTAACACGGCTGTTGCTGATGGTGGTATTGGCGCAGTTAAATATGCACTAGTTGCAGACGTTAAACACGAAATCTGTAAAGCGTATGATGTTGAGCATCCAGAAGCTGGCGTTGCGTTTCGTGGCTCATTCTTAATTGATGAAGAAGGTAACGTACGTCACCAAGTAGTAAATGACTTACCGCTAGGTCGTAACATCGATGAGATGCTACGCATGGTTGACGCGCTAGCGTTCCACAGCGAGCACGGTGAAGTATGTCCTGCTGGTTGGACTGAAGGTAAAAAAGGTATGGATGCAAGCCCTGCAGGCGTTGCTAAGTTCCTTTCTGAAAACGAAGGCGACCTATAATCTAGGCTCTTGTTTTTAATAAAAACCCGCCAAATGGCGGGTTTTTTGTTAGCGAGTAAAACTAGAAAGAAAACGACACTTTAGTGTAAATATAACGACCACGCGGATTATGTACTGCCGATACATAGCCATATAAATCACTATCGCCATCACCGATAGCAAATGGTGGCTCTTCATCAAATAAGTTATTTACACCAATCGAAATTTTGGTTGACTCGGTAATACGATAAGCCGTTTGCAAGTCAACTAGAACTTGCGAATCAACCATTCTCGATGCGTTGCTATCAAAATCCAGCGTGCCGTCAAAATCAATATCAGGGGTATCTTCAAACTCACCAATATAACTGATATTTACATTAGTATTGAATTCGCCAAGCTCCCAATTAGTTGAAAACATCCAACGATGTTCAGGGTAACCATATTCACCGGTATAATCGCGGTCATCTTTTTCAAACTTATCTTGGTATGCCCATTCTAAGTTGAACTTAAGTAAACCTAAATCATCTAATGAATGGTTATAATTTGCTGAGAAATCAACACCAGACACTTCCTGCGACGAGACATTCTCAAAAGTACTGTGAATTTTTTGGATCACCCCTAAACTTTGCCCACCTTGCGGAGGCAGGCGAACGCAGATGGTACTATTTTGGTTGTTACATTCTGCATCATAAATTGGGCCGAATGCCTGTTCATCGATTTTATTATCTTGAGTAATACTCCATACATCAATGCTAAAGCCAAGTTCAGCCATTGGCGCCCAAATAAAGCCAACGTTCCATGATTCAGACTCTTCAGCTTGTAAATCAGGGTTACCCGCAAATTGGATGTTGTAATCAAGAACACCACAATCTTCTCCTGTTGCAGCACAGCGGTAACTATCAATGAAGAACTGACTTTCTTCTGAAGGACCTAGGCCAATTTGTGCTAGTGAAGGGGCTCTAAAACCTTGTGCCCATGAGCCGCGAACGGTAATTTCATCGCTAGGAGCCCAGCGCAGTGCTACTTTAGGGTTTGTTGTGGTGCCAAAATCGCTATAATCATCGTAACGCCCAGCTAGTTGTAATTCTAAGCTATCCGCTAATGGAATAGAGAACTCAACATAGGCTGCGTACTGATCGCGCTCAGCGGCCGCAGACACGGACTCAGTACCAAAAATTAGGCCGCGTTGAAATTGATCATCTGGAATATCACTGACATCCTCTTCGCGGTACTCTATACCGGCTGCCATCATAACTATATTGTCACCAAAGCTAAACGCTTCCCCGGTAATGTTGGCATCAAATGAAGTCATATGTGATTCACCACGGCGAACTAAACTAGTGGTAATACGATCAATGACGGCAGGATCATTATAAGTGCCGCCAAAAGGGTTGTAGTTACCAGCATTTATTTCTTGCTGTAAAAAATCAGTTCTTACCCAGCCTTGAGTTCTATCGCCAGTTTGCATAGATTTACTACGGCCTTTTTGTACTGCAGCTTCCCAACTCCAATCGCTAATTTCGCCACGAAGGCCTGCAACAAAACGCAATGTATCAGATTCAATATCCCATTGACGGGCACCGGCATCTACTGTTCTGTAACGGCCTATTTCTATATCCTGGCCAAACGGGTTGTTAGGGTGACTTCCCGGAACTGTTAAACCTGCGTCTTCATCCAGTGGTGTTGGAGCACCTGCTGCAATCGAAGTATTATGTTGAACAGCCATTTCCATAAAAGCGGTTATTCCGTTATCAAAGTTATATTCAAACTGAGAAATAGCACCAACACGCTCAGAAGCAGGGGCAATATAGCCAAATGGGCCGTAATCGAATAAGCAACTGCCACTAGATGTGGCACTTTCAGCTGGACAATCTGGGTCGATAGTCTTTACGCCGTCAACGTAGAAATAACCAGGAAAGCCACGAGATGATCGAAAGTCTTCACCACCATTCGCTGTTTGATCGGCTGTGCCTAAGCGGCCCATTTCACTTGACGATAAAGAGGTGTTTTTAAAATAATCAACGATCACTGACGCGCTGCTTTTTTCGTTTGATGTCCCCCAAACAATACTTGCCGAGGTTTCTTCATAGTTAGGGCCGTCAGTGCCGCCGTAACCTAAATTCACTTCTAAACCATCGATATCTTTTTTCAAGATAATATTCACTACACCGGCAACGGCATCTGAACCATAAATTGCAGAGGCACCGTCTTTCAGAATATCAATACGCTCAATAGCCGAAACTGGGATGCTGTTGATATCAACAAATGAGTTAGTGATACTCTCAGCAAATGCGCTGATAGCCACTCGACGACCATTAATTAACACAAGCGTTGCATCTGCGCCAAGACCACGCAACGATACCGCCGCAGAGCCATTGGCTGTAGAATCTTGGTTGTTACCGCGGGTAGAGAATGTGCCATTGCCAGCAACAGGCATTCTTTCCAGTAACTGTTGTAGGTTGTCATAACCCATATTATCAATATCGGCGCGGCTAATTGATTGTACTGGGGAAGGGCCTTCAATATCAGTACGTTTTATTCGAGAGCCCGTGACTTCAATGCGTTCAACTGTTTTTGCTTCGTCAGCAGCAAGTGATTGAGAAGTATAACCTGCTGTTGAAAGTGCCAGAGTTACACAAGCGGTGAGCTTTGGTTTAAATGGGAGTATTCTGTTCTTCATCCTTAAATCCTTGTTGTCATGATAATTATAATTGGTACTGAAACCGGTAACATGAATATCATGTAATTATTATGTTATCAAGTTGTTTAAATTTGGGGCTGTAATCAATACAGTTACTAAGAGTTTTTAAGGAAGAAAATAAAAACGCCTAACTGAGTTAGGCGTTTTTAGGGGGTAAGATGTATATTAAACTTTGTGCTTCATTAACCGTTCTTTTTCGCGAGACCAGTCTTTGTTTTTGCCGTCTTCGCGTTTGTCATGCATTTTTTTACCTTTACCTAAGTGGAACTCTAGTTTCACCCAGCATTTTTTCCAATACATGGCAGTGGCGATCAATGAATAGCCATCGCGCTCAGTTGCACCAACTAAACGGTCTAGCTCGCGTCTGCTTAATAATAACTTGCGATAACGTAATGGATCGCAAATAACATGGGTTGAAGCGCTATTGAGTGGCTGTATTTGACTGCCAAGCAAAAACGCTTCGCCATTTTTAAGGTGAATGTACGTTTCAGAGATGTTTACTTTGCCCGCTCGGATGCTTTTTACTTCCCAGCCTTGCAGTTCAACACCTGCCTCAAACTTGTCGTGTAAAAAATACTCATGACGCGCCTTTTTATTGAGCGCGATAGTATTACTTGTCGATTTAGAATTTTTCTTAGCCATAGTGGCCCATATTATACGTAAAGCTCTGCTTTTTACATCGATTTTTTATTTTTGCCTGTAAAAAAATGTCTGTAAATAAAGCGCCAGGAAAGTTTGGGGAAAAACGCAAAGCTTGCTAAAATTCGCCCACACAGTTGGGAGTGAGTATGCCACAAATAGAAAAAAGTGCGCTAGTAATGTATAGCAGCAAAGAAATGTTTGATTTAGTCAATGATGTGGATGCTTATCCTGAGTTTTTACCCCATTGCTCAGATGCGAAAGTTATCGCTTTGCAAGACAATACCATGACCGCCAGTTTAGAAATCTCTAAAGCAGGCATAAAAAAATGGTTTACGACAGAAAACACATTTGAAGACGAAAATACCGTGATATTGCGTTTAGTGGATGGCCCATTTAAAGCGCTACAAGGGCGTTGGCATTTTCAAGTGTTAGATGATAATGCCTGTAAAGTTCAGTTACAGCTTGAGTTTGAATTTGCCAGTAAGCTTATTGAGCTGGCATTTGGTAGAGTATTTAATGATGTTGCAAAAAACATGGTAAATGCCTTTACTCAGCGAGCGAAACAAGTATATGGACCACGATGATGATAAAAGTTGAAGTAGTATATGCGTTGCCAACAACCGCAACCAGTTTACTCGTTGAAGTGCCAGCAGGGACAACGGCTGAAGAGGCTGTGATCCAATCAGGTATTCTTGCTAAGTGCCCAGAGATTGATGGTTTAGCACTTACCTTAGGTATTTGGAATCGTACCTGTAAGCTTAACCAAGTGGTTGAGGATGGTGACCGAATTGAAATTTATCGACCTTTAATTGCAGACCCTAAAGACGCGAGGCGTAAACGTGCTGAAAAAGCCAAAGATGAAGGCCGTGCAAATAAGATTACCGGCGGACGACCACTTGATAAAGCGAAGCAGTAAAACGAAAAAGGTTAGCTGTAGCTAACCTTTTTGTTATCATTTTGTGCACTTTTCGCACTACTGTTCAAGCGGAGTGTTAAACTCAGCTGGTTGTTCATAGTCACCGCTAATTGACTGCAGTTTTTCATTTTCAAATACAACCGTCAGTGATTTGCGTTGTTCATTATCACGGCCAAGGTTAAAAGAGTATAAATAGTGCCACGTGTTTTTATCGAAAGCGTCTTCAGCAACGGGTTTGCCTAATACATAAAGTACTTGCTCTCGGGTCATGCTGACGCGAAGTTTATCAACATCGCTTTGTTCTAAAAAGTTACCTTGTGGGATATTGATACGATAAACCCAACTAGAACAACCTGCGGTTGCACTTAATGTGAGAGCAACGATAAGCCAAAGGGAAAAAGTTTTTAACGACTGCATTGTTTGTTTGGATCCTTATTTTTTATAAACTGCATGATACCGATTAGTCACTTAAGGTAAAACCCTTTTAGGCAATTGTTTGTGACTTAATTTTAACTATTGATGTTTGGAGCATAATTTTGACCTCGCAGTCAGCTAAAAGTTTAACTAACGCGAGAAATAGTACACAAATCAATATCGCGATTTGGTCGCTTTATATTGTACAAACTCGTTTCGGCCATTGGTATACAGGGATCAGTACAAATGTAGCGAAACGTTTTGCTACACATCAGGCCGGTAAGGGAGCCAAAAACTTAAAAGGAAAAGGGCCGTTGATACTCATTTATCAATGTGAAGTGGGCTCTCGAAGTGAGGCGACAAAGCTTGAAATAAAAATTAAACAATTAAGCAAAGCGCAAAAACGCGAATTTGTTGCTACTGGGCAGCTTCCGTCAGTTTAGTCATATCAAGTTGCTGAATAAATTGTGTAATATAATTGACCGCCTCAATGTATAAGTTTTGATCAATATTACTTAGCAGATCAGAGCGTTGGTGGTGATGCGGATCATAACCCATCCCAAAGTAGATATAAGCAAACCCTGCTTTAGCAAAAGCATAATGGTCGCTTGCTCGGCGCCAATCTATATTACTTCCTTGATTGAGCCGGTTCATCGTATTAGCGGAACTGGTAACTTTAATCTTTATCGTATCGCTGGTGATAGCAGATAATTGACTTTGTAATGCATGGCGCTGTGCATAGGATGTAAATGCGTACAAGGTCTTATCTGCTCTACTCACGGCTAACATATCTAAATTAATGTTGAGTATGGTGACGGAATCGTCAGGGGGTAACTGGCTTACAAAAAATTTTGCCCCATGTAAGCCATTTTCCTCAGCATCGGTTGCAACAAAACTAATTTGAAAGGGTAGGATTGTTTCAGCAAACTGTGCAGCTAAAAATAGTAACGCGCTAACACCACTGGCATTGTCATTGGCGCCAGCATATAAGCTATCACCTTGCTTACCTAAATGATCGTAATGAGCTGTGAGTATCACATGAGCTTTGACGGGGTGTGAGGGCATTAAAGTGGCCACTACATTCTGCCCTGACATTTCAGTAAAAAAACCAGCGGTATAGCTAAACGGTTGTAACTGACTTTGATAGCCAAGTTGCTGCAAGCGTCGATTAATATACTCAGCGCTGGCAACGGCATCAGGCGTATTAGTTTTACGGCCATTTAAGGCCGCTGAGCTTAGGTAATTTAAGTCACAAATGAGTTGCTGGTTTGCATTGTTTGCATAAGCGGTAACAGAAAATAGAATACTCAGGATCAGAATAATTAGCTTAATGGTTATCCACCTTGGCAGTCATTTCACTGAGAGCCTGTAGTTTATTTTGATAACGCTGTTTGTCGTGATCAAAATCAGCGTACTTATTAGCAAAACGCAGTTGCATATATGCTTGCTTAAAATCACCTAATTGATAATAGGTACGTGCCAAACCAAAGTAGCTATCATGGATCTGTCTATCAATAAGTTTGGCTTTGTTAAAGTGTTTAATAGCATCTTGATAGTTTTTAATCAGGTACGCATCGTTACCTAAAGCAACATGATAATAGGGATTAGTTTGACGTTTTAAGTCAAGCTTAGTCAAAATCTCATCAGCAAGCTCACCTCTTTCGGTAAGTTGATACAGCAGTGCTAAATTGCCCAGTGCAGTGTTATTGTCAGGGTTTAGTGCTATTGCAAAGTTATAGGCTAGTTCGGCGTTCGCGTATTGTGAATGTAAGCGCAGCAACACCGCTAAGTTCCCCCAAGCACCAGAGTAATTTTCATCGCTTTTTGTGGCTGCTAAAAAGTAGCTGTAGGCTAAGTCGTACAGACCATTTAGCATCGCTGTTGCGCCTTTGTTATTATAAAACATAGCTGTAATTCGCTGCTTTGTGATTGGTGTTGTTTTAAACTTCTCACTACGCGAGTTAAGATCAAAGTCAATAATGAGTGAGTTTTCATTATTATAAAGGTAAGTAACATTGCTGCTGGTAGAAGTATTACGTTGCTGCTTAACCACTAAGTTTATATGCCCAGTTAATAAATTATAGCCGTTACTTACTGCCCAATACTCTGGAATATGCACTGTCTGAAATTGTCCGTGTAGGCCTAAATATTCCGCCATGCTATAAGCTAAAATTGATAAAGATAAACAATTGGCGTTTAAATCATTGTATGCTTGATTGGCTGTTAAGGTCGCCCCAGCTTGATATGATAATGATGCATCACCATTTTCTAGTAAAAAGTTTAACAATTTCTTAGTGTTATTTAGATTGCGCTTATTACTTGGAAAGGCTAAATCAAGCTGTTGAGTTATTTTATCGTTTAAAGCGAATATTTCAGCATGGCTCTCTACTGGGTAGACAGTGAAGGATGGATTATTTGCCACTATCGGTGCAGTGAGTAATGGGATATTAGATGTATTAGTGCAAGCTGATAAAAAGCACAATACGCAAATAACGGCTAACTTAGAAGAGCTAGTTAATGTTGTCATAATCACACCCCAACTAAATACTGACTTATTAAGTTTAGTCTATTTTTAGTTGGCGTGGATTTTAACTGTTACAAACTGTGTCAGTGTTTTTCAAAGGTGGCAACTAAGCGCGCTAATGTTTGTGCACTTGTGGCGAGCCCTTTTATTGCTTGTTCGGTATCAATTTGCTCACGCATTGCTATGTCACTTATCTCACTAATTTGCTCAATATTACGTCCCACATCTGCAACTACGCTACTTTGCTCTTCAGTGGCGGTAGCAATTAATGTGGCCATATCATTGATCTCATTAGCTGTATTGGTAATTTCATCAAGCAACTGCACAGAGTTTTGCATCGCCGATACGCTGTGTTGTGCCTTGGTTTTTGACTGGGCAATGTGTTCTACTACATTTGTTGCTGTTGTTGCCAGCTCTTCAATCATAGTTTGAATTTCGGTAGTTGACTGCGATGTCCGATTAGCCAGTGCCCTTACTTCATCAGCGACGACAGCAAAGCCTCTACCGTGCTCTCCAGCCCGAGCAGACTCAATAGCGGCATTAAGTGCTAATAAATTTGTTTGCTCTGAGATACCGCGAATAGAGTCAACGATACTCGCAATTGTTTGGGTTTTATTTGCAAGCTCGCTGACTTGCCCTGTAATTGTATCTATTTCACTGGCAAGCGCCGTAATACTTTGCTGGCTTTGCATTACTTGCTGGTGGCTTTGTAACGTTGTTGCTTTACTGTCTTCGGTAAGTTTTGCTGCGGTTGCGGCGCTGTGGGCAATTTCTTGTACCGTGGCTCCCATTTCGTTGATAGCCGCTGCAACTGAAATTGTTTGCACTTTTTGATTGTCCATCGCTTGAGAATTGCGTTTAGCTTGAGTAAAGACCTGATCTGAGCTTTGACGAATTTCTAAACTCTCGTGCGATACTTGAGCAATTGCAGTTTCAATTTTATTAATGAACTGATTAAATCCATTTCCCAACGCGGCTAGCTCTGGTTGCTCACTGTGTGGTAAGCGATAGGCTAAATTCGCATCGCCAGAACCTAAACGGGTGAATAACTCTGCCATTTTTGACAGTGGTGAAGCTAAGGAGCGGGCAAGTAAAAAACTGATCACACATGCAAGTAGTGCAATAACAATGGCGAAACTTAAAATTTGCCATTGTAAGGTTGTGATCCCAGCAAATACTTCATTTTTTGACACCTGAGCAATCACATATAGCTGCGTATTTTTTATCGGGCTGGCTGCTATGAAAAATGTATCGCCATTGAGTTCAACTTCTTGTAAGTTAAACTCATTATTAGTTAATAACCGACGACTAACTTGCGTACCATACAAAGAATCTAGGCTTGTTTTGCCCACAATGTTGGCATCTTGGTGGAGTTTAATCGAGCCGTCATTGTCAGCTATAAATACAAAACCAGTTTGCTCGATTGTAAATTTATTTAGCAGCGCTTGCATATCATCAATACTTTTCGCAAGCCCTGTTAAGCCAATACCATTTGTTTGCTGATGATTAACAAACATTTTCATATCACCATTAGGTTCTTGGTACAGACTAATAGAGTAGGGGAGTTGCGAATTTTTAAAATCAAAAAACCAATTATCTTGTTGGCGATCTAATACACGTAAAAAGCCCTCTTGATTCCAATACTGTGCTGTATCGCGATTAGCCCACGAAGCTGTAGCGAGGTCGTATTGTTTTACCACTCGGTTTAACTCAGTGACTAACGTTTGATCATTGCTATTGCCACTTTTTGCCCATTCTAAAATAAACGTGTTACTCGATAATTGCTCCGCAGCGCTGAGTAATTTATTAATTTCTAGACTAATGTAATTATCGATCGCCTGTAATTTACTGGGGAGTTCTGATTGGATCATGCGTTGTTCAATAATCGTTTTGGCTGATAACAGTGCGGTGATCCCGATTAAGCTGGCAACAGATAACGCAATTATGATCCCAAGCATCGTGATTTTTCGGGTGATAGTAAGACGTTGATAAGACATTGTGGGTACTAAAGTTACAAACTATTGGGTACATTTTAGCATGGTTTTTGCTGATTGTTCTATAACCAAATAGAGTAATAACTCACGAAGCAACTTAATCAAGGTTTTGGTTTAATTGTAAACACAATAGAAAAAGCCCACTGCATTTAGCATGTGGGCTTGGTTTCTAACAAGCGAAACTTTTATTGTCCAGGGTATTAAACAATCTTTTTCATCGCAGACATATAGCCGCGTAACTTAGTACCAATGATTTCAACCGGGTGCTCACGCAGCGATTTGTTGATGGCAATTAAGGTTTGGTTATCAACATGGTTACAACGCTCACCTAAACCGCGACCAATAACATCGGTGTCGATATTTTGCATAAAGTCTTGCAACAGTGGTAAGCATGCATGGTTATATAAGTAACAGCCATATTCAGCAGTATCGGAAATGGTACGATTCATTTCGAATAATTTTTTACGTGCAATGGTGTTAGCAATTAAAGGTGTTTCATGCAGTGACTCATAATATGCAGATTCAGCAATAATGCCTGCAGCTGTCATAGTTTCAAACGCAAGTTCAACACCAGCTTTAACCATTGCAACCATTAGAATACCGTTATCGAAAAACTCTTGCTCAGTGATTTCAACATCACCAGCAGGGGTCTTTTCAAAATTAGTTTCAGCAGTTTCAGCACGCCATTTTAATAGGTTTGCATCATCATTTGCCCAATCTTCCATCATTACACGAGAGAATGTGCCGTCGATGATGTCGTCCTGATGTTTGTTATAAAGTGGACGCATGATGACTTTTAATTCTTCACTTAATTCAAACGCTTTCACTTTTGCAGGGTTTGATAGACGGTCAAGCATATTGGTAACACCACCATATTTAAGTGCTTCGGTGATCACTTCCCAACCATATTGAATAAGTTTTGACGCGTAACCTGCATCAATGCCTTTTTCAATCATTTTATCAAAACATAAGATTGAGCCTGTTTGTAACATACCGCAAAGGATGGTTTGTTCGCCCATTAAATCAGACTTAACTTCAGCAATAAATGATGATTTTAATACCCCTGCACGGTGGCCACCGGTGCCAGCAGCGTAGGCTTTCGCTTGCGCTAAACCATGCCCTTGTGGGTCATTTTCAGGATGAACAGCGATAAGTGTTGGTACACCAAAACCGCGTTTATATTCTTCACGTACTTCAGAGCCTGGACACTTAGGGGCAACCATAATAACAGTGATGTCTTCGCGTATTTGCATACCTTCTTCAACAATGTTGAAACCATGTGAGTACGCAAGCGTTGAGCCTTGTTTCATCATAGGCATGATTGCATTTACGACGGCTGTATGTTGCTTATCAGGTGTTAGGTTTAAAACTACATCAGCAGTTGGGATCAACTCTTCGTAAGTGCCAACAGTAAAACCATTTTCTGATGCATTTAAAAATGATTGACGACGTTCGCTAATCGCGGAATCACGTAATGTGTATGATACATCTAAGCCCGAATCACGTAAGTTAAGGCCTTGGTTTAAACCTTGTGCGCCACAACCAACAATCACTAACTTTTTACCTTTAAGTGCATCAACGCCATCGGCAAATTCAGCCGGGTCCATAAATTCACATTGTGCTAGTTGTGCTAGCTGCTCACGTAAAGGAAGAGTATTAAAATAATTCGCCATTGTTAGTATCCTATCTATTTCATATTTTGTTAGATGCAAAGCATTTTGCCTTGCTTAAAGCTACCATAAGGAAAATTTAGCCTTGCGTAAAATGATATATTTGCATTAGAGTATTTCATAAAATGAAACATGGTGATTTTAGAATGCCAATGAGAGAGTCGAATGGATCATAAACGCTTACATTACTTTTTAGCTTTAGCGAAAACTTTGCATTTTGCTCGGGCAAGTGAACTTTGTCATATTAGTGCGCCAACACTTAGTCGTAATATTAAACAGCTCGAAGATGAAGTGGGAGTAACCTTATTCAGCCGTGATAATCGCAGTGTAAAGTTAACCCGCGAGGGAGAATCGTTTATTGATTATGCAAATGCGACCTTGACTAACTGGCAGCGTTTTCGCTCGAATGTACAAGATCCGGAGCAGACTATTTATGGAAAAGTGAGCATTTATTGCTCGGTTACGGCATCTTATAGTTTTTTACATCACATGTTAGAGCAATTGCGTTTGCAACATCAGCATATTGAAATAAAACTCAATACCGGCGATCCGGCTGTTGCCATTAATCGTGTACTGGATGGCCATGAAGCTATGGCAATTGCTGCGAAACCCGATAAGTTACCTGCACAAATTGCATTTGCGAGTATTGGTTATTCGTCCTTGGTGTTTATAGCCCCGCGCAATGCATCATTAATCACGCAAAAGCTGGCTCAGTTTGGCGATAAAATTGATTGGTCTGAACTGGAGTTTATAGTACCGGAGCAGGGGTTTACCCGTCAGCGGTTAGAGCAATGGTGGCGTAAACATGGTATTAACGCCAAGATATACGCACAAGTGGCAGGACATGAAGCGATGGTATCTATGGTGAGCTTAGGCTTAGGTATTGCCATGGTGCCAAAAATTGTATTAGATAATAGCCCGTTGAAAGACCGTGTGCAGATTTTAAGCGATCAAAAAGAAGCGCCACCCGGTTTTGAAATTGGTTTGGCTGTGTTACATAAAGCATTACCTGACGCGGCATTAAAGGCGTTGTGGGAAATCGCGCAATCGTTAAAAGATGTCAATAGCTTAGGTAATTGATTTATGCCTTAAAGGCTTGCCTGATAACCGTCGAGTTTACCTGAAATAAACCCACATGTATCAAAAGTGTAAATGATTGTAATCAGCTAGGGATTAGTTATTAATAGCTTGCTATTATAGGCCACTAGCTTGGGCTTTCTTGGCATAAATAATAATAATGAAGTTGAATATTTATACTCATATTGTACTTTGCATGTCTCTTTGGCTTGCTACGCCTTGTGTTGCGCAGCAGTCAGAAACGGACCCTGTGCAAAACATCACTACGGATCAGTGGCATTTGAGTCTTAATTTTGGCTTAGGTGTGATGAGTAATCCGTTATCCGGCGGAGATGATCTCCCTTTGGTCGTGATCCCTGAAGTAGCTTATTATGGCGAACAATTCTTTTTTGATAACGGTCGCCTAGGTTATAGCCTGACAGAAGATGCTTCGCATGTATTTAATATCGTAAGTGAATTTAATCCAGAAACGCGGTTTTTTGTAGATTGGCATCCTAGCAATATTTTTCCATTAACGTCTGCTAATTCATTAGCAACGAGTAATAATGAATTACAAATTCAACAGCCTCGACTTGAAATTGCTCAGTTAGAGAAACGTAAATGGGCACTTGATGCAGGCGTGAGCTATCATTATGTGAACCAGCAACATGTTTTTTCAGTACAGACATTAGCAGATATATCTGGTGTTTATGAAGGCTGGCGTGCAGCATTGCAATGGCAAATGCATAACAACATTGGTGAACTTGCTATTAAACCAAGTATAGGGATTTGGTATAAATCGGCAGCACTGAATACGTATTTTTATGGTGTAAAGGAAAAAGAGTCTTCAACGGGTGCAATTGAGGTTGGTAGTAGCTGGCAGCCTTATGCTAAAATAGATGCCCGTTGGCCATTTAATGGCACCAACTCTTTGCGTTTCCATTTGGCTTATTATGATTATTCGGCCTTAGATGACAGTCCGCTGTTTGAGCAAACGTATTCCATGACTGCCTTTATAGGATTCGATCATATTTTTTAATATGAAGTATTTACAACTTGGTGTGTGCATCGTTTTTTTGCTAGCTTGGCCAAAGCAGGCGGTCGCAAAAAAAGATATATTAACAGTATCCCCAAAAGTCTGTGTGGTTTCCGAACAACAAGAATTCTGTGATCTTGATTTGAAATTTGCTCTAAATATACCCTATAAAATGGATGTATGTTTGTATCATGAACAGCAACAAATACAATGTTGGCAACAAGTTACCACAGAGCACTTCAATCATAAAGCGCGTGTTCAGGTTGAAACAATATACTCCCTAATTAATCCTCACACGGATGAACTGCTGGCGACAACACGTATTGAAGTACAGAGTACTCGCGCTAAAACCACTCGGCGCAGATTACGTTCACCGTGGAGCTTTTTTTAATCTTGGAGCTGCAAATGGCAAAGATCTTACTTGTAGAAGATGATTTAGGGTTACAGCAATTAACTCGTGATTATCTTGAAAATAATGGCCTTGAAGTGGCGGTGTTAGACCGTGGCGATGAAGTATTTACTTATCTAGAGAACAATCCTGTTGATTTAATGATCCTTGACGTTATGCTACCTGGTAAAGATGGCTTTAGTGTTTGCCGACAAGTGCGCGACAAATTTAGTCTCCCTATATTGATGTTAACTGCTAAAGGTGAAGACTTTGACCAGGTGATCGGTTTAGAGTTAGGTGCAGACGATTATGTTATCAAGCCCGCGGAACCAAGAGTATTACTAGCCCGTATTAGCGCACTTCTACGTCGCGGGCAAGCCTCAGTAAAAGCGCCAGAAGAACTACAATTTGGTGATTTAGCGATTGATAAAACCAGTCGTATTGTGCGATTAAAAAATAACGAAATTACACTTACTTCCCATGAATTTGAACTACTTTGGTTATTAGCTTCAAATGCAGGTGAAGTATTGAGTCGCGAACATGTACATCAACACATGATAGGCCGCCAGTATGATGGCTTAGATCGTACCGTTGACGTTCGTGTATCGCGGATTCGTAAGAAGCTCGGTGATAACAGCGATAAACCTTACCGCATAAAAACGGTTTGGGGGCAAGGCTATCTATTTGTTTCCGACGCTTGGGGTATGTAACTGTTAATGGGGAAACTATTCGCAAGTTTATATTTGTATATTATAGTTTCCCTGTTTTTAGTCAGTGGGGTGATTGAACAACTTTGGCCTTACGAAGATACCCAACAGCAGCTTTCACTCGACGATGAGTTTGGCCAATCTCTTTGGCTATTAACACAAAGTCCTGAAGGCCTTGACAACATCGCTTTGCGATTTGACAGCGAAATAGTTCAAAAGCAAGACCTCATGCTGCCTACAGAGCAACAGCAAGAACTCACCCAGAACCACTATATTTATGTATTTGATCAGCAGCAACGCGCTATTTGGTATATTACACTGGGTGATGAGAAATTATTGCAGGTGGGGCCAATTGTTGTCGCTTCGCCTGTATTTCCATCGGTTTGGCCATATTTGTTACTGCTTTGTGTAGTAGGCATTCCGGTCGGTTTGTGGAGTTTTTTGTTATGGCGCGACTTTGCCAAATTACGTTTGGCGTGTGAAGCTGTTGATGGTTCGCAAGATTTTGAATTGAGCGAGACCTCTAAATCGTTCTTCTTACCAATCACAGATACGTTAAATGCAATGCAGCAGCGCATACAGCATTTATTAACCGCGCAGCAAGAACTGACATCATCAGTTTCACATGAATTTAGAACACCACTGGCCCGCTTAAAATTTGCTTTAGCTATGCTAGAAGATAGAGTGACTGATGAAAAAGCATTTGATTATATTGATAATATGCAACAAGATATTATCGAGTTAGAGTCGCTAGTTAAAGAAATGCTCGATTATGCTCGCCTTGATAGCCAACAACCAAATCTGAAAGTACAGACATGTAATCTAGTGCAATTGTTAGAAAGTGTTATTGCTAAGCTTGATTTTGCAACCCAGATCCAACTTAATACACAGCTACCGCAACAGTGCACATACGTTTGTGATAGTCATTTTATTGCTCGTTGTGTACAAAATTTAGTAGGCAATGCACTTAAATATGCCCGCCATGAGGTAAGGGTCAGCCTTATAGAAAATGCCCAGCAAGTAATTATAAGTGTCGAAGATGATGGTCCCGGCATAGAGCAAGAGCAGTGGGATATGGTATTTAAACCCTTTGCCCGACTTGATAAAAGTCGCGATAAAAAAACCGGTGGCTTCGGGCTCGGTTTAGCAATTGTGGCAAAAATAGTTTCTTGGCATCAAGGGAGTTGCGAATTATCACATTCGCAGCTCGGTGGGGCTAAATTTACGATTAGCTTACCTAAGTAAGATATAGCGAAAAAAAAAGCGCCATCAAGGCGCTTTTCAACGGTTAAAACCAAAATCAACAAGTAGCAATATAATAGACCGGCTAAATGTTGCTAAGTTCCATAATTTTTTAATTTCTTTTTTTATTTTCTAATAACGGCATCAGCATTTCTTCTAGACCATTGAGCTTTACTTCATACATCATCGCTAATTGTGCACCTAAGGTTCCATGAGGAAAACCTTGTTGCTTAAACCAGACTAAATATGGCTCAGGTAATAACAATAACGGACGACCAGCATATTTCCCAAATGGCATTTTAGTATTGATCGCTATTTTTAAAAGTTCGGGATCCATAACAGGACTTTGATTGCTAGTTCAGGTAAGTAGTGTATTACAAATGAGGGGAAGAAAATAGGCTGTGACGGGCATGAAACAGCCTATTTAATGAGGGAAGTAGGCCCTCATTATTTACTAGTGGATTTGATGTTGTTGTTTTTTAGAAAATCCGAGTTGTTCGAGTCTGTTTATAATTGATGGATCATCAATGCGATTTGGAGTTTCGCTGTCACGCAAAAAATGATCTTCTGGTACTTGGTACGCATCAAGCATTTTTTGGAATAATACAGCGCGCATTGTTAACGCTGTCATCCCATTTCTTTGTATTTCATCAAGGCGATTTTGAAGTTCAACCAGTTTTGGATTGGTTAAATCATCCGCCACGGCTTGAAACTTTGTAGCAAACTTATTTTTCATCTAAAAACCTTATTTAATAGCAAAGAGTAAAGTGTTGATGAATACGTATGTTAAAGCATGGCAAAGTTATTTTTGTGCTAAAAAGAGATACTTACGGATTAACCAACAAACGCAGTGTACTCTTTTTTCATGGCTAAATGCTAATCTGGATGTAAAGCTTTGTAAATGCGCTTGACTCTTATTTAGGAACCATTAAAGAGTTGTTTTAGACGTCTAGATGTAAGGTTATGATAATTAGATGAAAATAGTTCTCAGTACCTAGCCTGATACTGAGAACGATATTTACATTAAGAAAATAATTTTTGTTTTACATGTTCAGCAAAACCACTACCAGCTTCTAAATAGAAGTTATAGGTGGAATCAACGCCCATATCTTCCAGTTCTTTTTGTTGATCAGGGTAGTTGGCAATCGCTGTAACTTGACCTTGATAGCCCGATGCTTTTAGTTGCTCTAAGGCAAAAATATTTTGCATATGCTTTGGCATCGCTAGCATGATCATCTCTACATGGGAATGGTTTACCCGCTGCCAGAAGTCTGGATCGGTGGCATCAGCTAATAGTACTTTGCGCCCGCGACTAACATGTTTTTCAACAACTTCGGGTTTGATGTCTACACCAGCTACAACACCTGGGTGAGTAATATGGATAGTTTCGTACGCACCAGTGCCAATTCGACCCATACCAAAAATAACTATTTTGGTATCATTTAAATTTACGGGGAGTTCTTCAGCTAAACGGGTTGGACTTTCAAAACGCATCAACCACGCTTCTATTTTTACATAAATTTCGTTAGAGCGCTTATTCAGCGGAGAAGCGACAATAAAGGTGATAGATACGGCAATCGCCATTACTGCAAGCCACTCTGCGGTAATTAAACCACTACTGGCTGCTACCATGCAGACGATAAGACCAAACTCACTATAATTAGCAAGGCTAAACGAGGTTAATAAAGAAGTCCGCGCGCGTAATTTAAAGGCATTTGTTAATACATAATATAAAACCACTTTAATTGGTAGAACCAATACAATGATAGTCGCTATCATAAGAGAGTTAATGGTCAGTTCTGCACCTAAGCCTATGGTTAAGAAAAACCCGACTAGGAGAATTTCCTTTAGGTTAAGTAATGATTTGGCAAGTTCGCTGGCTTTTTTATGAGGAGCAAAAATCATCCCTATGATTAACGCGCCTAAGTCGCCTTTTAAGCCAGCAAACTCAAACGCGTTGTAACCAACTACCAGTGCAAAGAAAAAGCCAAATAGTGGAAGTAACTCACCGTGTTTAGAGCGATTTAACACCCAAAACATGACAGGTCTTAATAACGGTAAGGCCACTAAAAGAGCAAAGGCCCAACCATTAGGTGTTTTACCTGTGCTGATAGCAAGAAAGATGACGGCGAAGATATCTTGCATAACCAAGATACCAATGGCAATTTTACCATGTAGACTGGCCATTTCGCCGCGCTCTTCAAGTACTTTAACGGCAAATACGGTACTGGAAAAGCTAAAAGCAAAACCAACAAGTAACGCACTTTGCCAGCTAAGATCAACAAATAATGGTAATGAAAGAGCACCAAGTAGCAGCATTAAACTGCAAAAAATAGCGCTACTAAGAATAATATGCAACGAGGCAGGCGCCCAAACCTGGGGTTTCATAAGCTGGCCTACCTTTAGTTTTAAACCAATACTAAATAGCAGTAATGTGACCCCTAAATTAGCTATCGTATTAAGTAACTCCGTGGTTTTAAAGCCTGATAGGTTGAGCACAAAGCCAGCAATTAGAAAGCCGATTAGTGGGGGGAGTTTCAGTTGATAAACGGCAAAGCCACACACAAATGCGACTGCAAAATATAATAGTTCCATAATTCTTAGTATCACTTCATTTGGGGTGTCAGTGTAGCGAAATATCAGCATTTATGAAAATCATTCGTGCATATTGTGCGTATAAAGTAGACCCATAGCGGTGAGTTGTGTATGAAAAATGTGCAGTTAGTCAGTTATTCATATAAAAAGTCAATAAATAGCTATTTTTTCACTGACAGCAGCTTTTAAATATGGTTAAGATGCAGTAACAAAGGAATTTAAGCGTGATTTAGGGTTAAGCGAATTAGGCTTAAGGAGAAAAATATGTTTAAAAAGATTCTTGCATCAGTCGGTATTGGTGCAGCTAAAGTGGATACAGTGCTTGAGACTGAGCATTTGCAGCCTGGGCAGCTTTTTAATGCCCAGATCGTTATCACCGCAGGGGATGTAAGCCAAGAAATTACAGGTCTAGATCTAGCGCTAATGACGCGAGTCAAAGTTGAAGGTGAAGACGGTGCTTATTTTACTAATCATATTATTGATAAGTGGCGTATTACAGAGATAGGCACTATTGAGCCGGGGCAGCAAAGACATATTCCATTTGAAGCTCGCTTACATTCTGAAACTCCGATCACCGAAATCAATGCAGGGTATAATCACTCACACGTTTGGCTAGAAACGGGGTTGGACATTGATTTAGCGCTCGATCCTAAAGATAAAGACCCGTTGCATATTTATCCAAATGACGCAGTAACGACGTTTATGCAAGCAATGGAAAAATTGGGCTTTAGCTTGCTTAAAGCGGATGTTGAAAAAGGCTTTTTACGTGCCAGCACATTTAACTCTGTTTCTGGGTGCTACCAAGAGCTGGAATATAAACCAAATAGCCGCAGCTTATTTGGCATTCAAGAAATTGAGTTGTCATTTGTGCCAGAGGCTCACAAAACACACGTGTTAATTGAACTTGACCGTGGTTTTCGTGGCGATGGTTATGTAGATTTAACTATAGAGCATGACCATGTAAACCTGTCGCATTTATGTGATCAGTTAGAACGTTTACTTGCATAGCTAATTAGTTTTCATTTGATCGGTAGCCCAGCTTTGACTGGGCTTTTTTATGTTAGGAGTTTCTATGCAGTTAGTTGCTAAGGTATTTTCAGAGCTTAATACACCTGAGCTGTTTGCTATTATGCGTACTCGAGTAGATGTGTTTGTGGTTGAGCAGCAGTGCCCTTATCCTGAATTAGACGATGTTGATTGTATGGCAACCACACAGCACCTTTATTGGATAGCGTCGCAGCAGTTAGGTGCTTATGCCCGTTGTTATAATAAAAATGAGCAGTACAGTGCGATTGGCCGTGTGTTAATTGAAAAATCTCAGCGAGGACAGGGATTTGCGGCATTGTTGGTTAAAGAAGCTATTCAGTGTTGCTTTACTCATTGGCCAAGTAAAGACATATACATAGGTGCGCAAACATATTTACTGAGTTTTTATCAGTCTCTGGGCTTTCAGAGTACTGGTGAGCCTTATTTAGAAGATGGTATTGAACATCAAGATATGATTTTAAAAAACCGCTCAGTGTAGAGCGGTTTTCTAGTTCAGCGTGGTTTGTGATTAATTTAGCCTAGCAGTGAGCTGATAAATACCAAACCAATGGCGATAGGGCAAATAAACTTAATATACCATGGCCATATTTTCCAAAATAGGCTGTTAGCTACGTCTGGGCAACCTTGCTTAATTTCATTAAGTAATGAATTGCGATACCAGATCCAGCCGACAAATAAACAGCACATCAAGCCTAGAATAGGCTGACCAAATTTAGTGGTTAGCGAAACAACTAATCCAAATAATGTTTCAAGGTTAAGCACGATGCTAAAGCTGATCAGCATAATGATAATACCAATTAACCAAGTTGCAGTAACACGACCAAGCGCAAAACGTTCTACTGCATAAGATACTGGGGCTTCTAGCATTGAAATAGACGAGGTTAATGCGGCGATACTCATCAACGCAAAAAATGCAAAGGCAACGAATAAGCCCATCATGCCCATGCCATCAAATAGTGCAGGTAATACTTGAAAAACTAAGGTGTCTTCAGAAAGTAACTTGCCGTTGGCCGAGAATATTTCAACTCCTTGCGCTTGTGCAACATACATCGCAGGAATAATTAGTAAGCCGGCAACAAAGGCGATAAATACATCAATAAGGGTAACATAGGCACCAAGAGAGACGAGGTTTTCTTTTTTGCTAATATAAGAGCCGTAAATAATCATTACACTGGTGCCTAGCGATAATGAGAAAAAGGCTTGGCCAAGGGCACTAACTAGCAACTCAGGGTCTAAAATTGATTTAAAATCAGGTACTAAGTAAGCTTTTAGGCCTGTCATCGCCCCTTCTTGCAGCATGACATAAACAATCAATGCAAATAAAATTGATAACAACGCAGGCATTAAACGTTTTGACCACTTTTCTATGCCATTTTCAACCCCGCGACTTATAATTGCCACAGTGAGAATGATAAACCCGGCTGTAAATATGAGGTTTCTTGATAGTGATTGTTCACTTAACCATGTTGAAGCGGTTTCGCTGCCTGCTAGCGTGGCAATAGGTTCAATGGTTGCACTGATCATCCAACCAGCCACAATAGCATAAAAGCTAAGAATCAAACCGGCACAAATAATACCACCAAAACCAACTATAAACGCAAACCACTTTTGGCTTGATGAATTTGAAATTTTACGTAATGAACTCACCGCATTGGCTTGGCCGTGACGACCAATTGTAAGTTCTGCCATCAATGCTGGATACGCTAAACAAAATGCTAAAATGAGGTACGCAATCAAAAAAGCGGCGCCCCCATTGCTCGCGGTTTGGGTTGGAAATCCCCAAATATTACCAAGCCCTACAGCAGAACCTGCTGCGGCCATAATGAATCCAAAACGGGAGCTAAACTCCCCTCTGACTGCGCTCATAATTATTAATTCTTCTCTATTTTGTGACGGCGCTGACAATCTACTGTAATTGTTAAAAAATAAAAAGCTCTTATTGAGTAGATTTTCAAGGTACTGTATGCAATAGCAATTTATAAATAGTGAACGCTATTGAGTGGTATCCATGAAAACACGCTATCCATTTGTTTTATATTAATATATTCAAAGTTAGCCACTGTAAACTGTAACATTAAAGTTACAATTGCTGTGCGTTATGTATTTTGAGCGTAAAACACGCACCTGCTAGTTTTTTACTGCGGTTTACCGTGATTTCACCGTGATGCCAATCAACCACTTTAGCAACAATAGCCAGACCTAAGCCATAACTTTTATCTGCTCGGTTACGGTGAGTTTGCTCTTGAAAGAAAGGGCTGAACACTTTATGCCAATTTTTTTCTGCGATACCTGGGCCATCATCTTCAACGGTTATGATGAGCGTTTGTTCTTTGCTATAGGCGGTTAAAATGATTTTGTGTTTTGCAAAGTCACAGGCATTAGATAATAAGTTGGTAATGGCACGAGCCAGCCAATGTAAATCAGCATGGATCTGGCTGTTATCGCAAATCACTTGCAAATCCAGTTGTCGTTGCAGTAATTTGGGCTCCAGCTGTTGTACTATAGTGTTTAAGTAACTACTTGATTCGGTATCTGAATAAGTTAGCTGATTGGCTTTTTGTTCTAAAGTAGCAAAGGCTAAATAGCTTTTAAGCATGGACTCCATTTGGTCTAAGTCAGCTTCCATACGATGTAGGTAATGTTTTACCTTCTCTTGGTTAGGGCTATCCAGCGCTGCATCAAGACCAAACCGCAGGCAAGCAATAGGTGTGCGAATATCATGAGATAAGCTCGTTGCCATAAGCTTGTTTTCATCGAGTAATTTTTCTATCTGACTTGCCATGCGATTAAATGTAAGTTCAACATCTTTTATATAGGTAAAATGTGATACTCGAATGCGGGCATGTAAATCGCCGTTGGCAAACTTTTTAGCGGCTTCGTTGACCACTCCTAGTCGTTTCGCTAAAGGGGCGATAATAAATCCCATGAACACACATAAGCCAGCATAAAACAGCAGGGTAAGTAGCATATCATTTTGCTGGTCTTGTTCATGGGGCTTTTCTAGACGTAGTTTTAGGTGAAAAGGGGCGAGCGCATCATTACTGTAAAGCAGGTAAAAGCCTTCTTGATCTTCTAGAGTTAATCCGCCATCGGCATTGATTTGCTCTAATAACGAAGGTGGCAGTGCTAATGACTGTGTGGCCCGATAGCTCAACCCTAATGAAAATTGCTCTGCAAGCATGGCCGTATGTTCAGCTCTTTGTTGTACTGGTTGAGCCGCAATTTGTTTGCTAAAGCCCATTAGCAATTTGCTTTGCAGTGCAAATTCATCTTGGCTGGTATGGGTTTGTTGGCTAAATGCATCAATGAGCCAGCCTAACACCACAATTGAAAGTAACGCACTGCCTAGTAAAGATAAATAAAACTTTTTCATAGTATGATGAACCAAGCTTTTTTAGTGGTCACTACCATGCGTTGGCGACCAATAAATAGCCTCGGCCCCAAATTGTTTTGATTTTTTCAGGGTGTTGTGGATCATCGTTAAACTTTTTGCGCAGCGCAGAGATAAGCACATCAACGCTGCGATCAAGTCCATCGTACTCTCGCCCTTTAGTGGCTTTAAACACAGCATCGCGGGAGACCACTTGTCCCGCATTACAGGCTAAGTAATGCAGCAATAAATATTCGGCGCTAGAAACACCTTGCTCAATGTCATTAATAAAGACATTGCGAGACTGGGTATCGATTTTTAAAGAGCCCACCTGCACAATTGTTTCATCCGTTGTCGGCTCTGAGTTGTCGTTTGTTGTGCGCAGTGCTGCTTTTATACGAGCTAGTAAGGCGCGTGGTCGTACGGGTTTCATAATATAATCGCTGGCACCCACTTCAAGACCAATAACTTCATCCATTTCTTCGTCTCTGGCGGTGAGCATGATAATTGGATGTTGATAAAATTGACGCAGTTCGCGGCAAACACTTATACCATCTTGGCCGGGTAACATAATGTCGAGTAAAATTAAGTCTGGTTTTAGTTCTTTAACATGACTAACCACTTGATCGCCACGCTCACAAATATGTGTTGTGTAGCCTTGATCGGTTAAATACTCTGCCACCCATTGAGCTAACGAGCTGTCATCTTCAACAAGTAATATTGTGCCGTAATTATTCATACTATTCTCGTTTTAAAAAAGGCGCCAGCGGCGTTTCTTTTGGCGATTTTGATAAACCCATTGCAACTGTACTTGTGTTGTAGCAATGGTTTTACCGTTATCACTGTTAATTAATTCAAATGAAATACTTTCAACTGAGTCAAAAGCATAATTTAGTTGACCACTTTTTTGCCTGAGCCAACATTGCATTATATGCTTAGAGGTGGCGTCACGTAAGCAGTAGTTACCTATGTCGTCCTGTTGCCAGTTTAACTCAATATCAGCATAACAGTTGCGTCCCTCACGCAGCGCTACACAGGTATCGGGCAAAGCAATTAATGACGAGTCTTGAGTCTGCTCATCATTGGCTAATACTGGCTTAGCGCTTAGTAATAAGCAGATGATGGCGGAAGCTTTAAAATACATAACGCACGCCTACCATGGCTTTGTGCTGATAGCCTTGTGAAACGATAGGGCTGTTGGTTATTTCATCCGAAAACCAAGTAGATAGCCAGCCGCCAAGAAACACCCAATGTTGATTTAGTGGGTATTCAGCATGAAACTCAAAAATAAAACTGACAGCGGCATCATCCGTTTGATAAACGGGGCGTGTTGCGGTTGCTTCATCTGCAGTGATGCCAAAATAATAGTTGGTAAAATCAGCCGAGTAAGCACTTAAGCCAACACCTGTACGAAATTCCCAATTTTGCCAAGGTAAGATATGGCTAAAAAAGCTATTTATGACCCAACCGTTATGTGCATTGGAAATATCATGTAAATATTCGAAAGAAATTTGCGAGTTTTCAAAACGGCGGGTGAGTCGCAGGCCGGTATCAAAATCATATTTACGGCTACGTATTCCTTTTAGCTCTGGTACAACCCCGGTATTATAAAAGTCGAGTCCGGTTTCATCAAATCCGGCTTGCACATTAGTGCCCAGAATATCAAGATCCCAATCATATTTATTGATTATGCTATAACCAATAATAATACCGCCGCTTAGTTGGCTGTGGTCAATATCTAAGTAAAAACGTTCGTAGGAAACGGCAAGGTTAATATCAAGTTCTAGACCATCACTGTACGAGTCCATGCCAACTAAATAAGAATCTTCAATGTAATAGCCCGTTCCAGCACTCCAGTCCCATGCGAAACCTGACGTTGGCTCTAAGGTATTATCGGCATAATAACGGTTACTCGCATGACTATCAGTACTCCATACACCCACACAGATCAATAATAACAGTAGTTTCTGTAGGGGGAGTAGGTTACGTTGCATCAATGATCCAAAATTAATTAAGCAGTTATTAACTTGTATTATATTGTCAAAGAGTACCCTTGAACTGTAAAAAATTGTAGCCAGTAGTGGTTATCTAAACATTGGCTCAATGTACTTTAATTTTATCGATCAAAATACTGCTCAAATAATAGTGCATCATCGGCGTTAGGGCACTCACTTCAGTACGATTACACGGTCCTTGCAGTTTCGTTAAACTGGTCATTTTTGATATTGTTTTATATTTAGGGATATCAACTTCTTGAGTTGCTCGTGCTAAACGTGCTTGGTCAGTGTTTTGTTGATGGACAAATGTGGCTACCTCTAACTCATTACTAATTACTTGCTCTTCACTAAAGCTATAGATGAGTGGCTCACGGTGAAAACTGGCGCTATCAATTGATGACTTACCAAACCACACAACATCACCAGAGGCTCGATGAATAAGTCGCATGCTAACTTCACCATTGATTGTTGCGCACTGTTGAATAGGGTATAGCTGGGCAACGTTATCAAATAAAGCATAGGGTTTTACCGGTGGCTGAATTTTATATTTAGTATCTTCGATAAAGTTAAGTTCTAACTGGTGTATAGCAAGTGTGTAATCACTATCACCTTGGTCAATTACGCGCAGATTCATCGTTGTTAATGCATCGGTAATTTGTTGGAACAAAGTATCTGTCACACTCGCTTTATCAGCAACGACTTTCACTGTTTGATTACGCGTTATTTTATGGGCAGGTAATTGTACAGATTTTACTTTTGGTGAAGCGTGCTCCGTTTCATAAGAAACTTGATAGCTTTGGCTTTTTAATTGCGGTTTGACTGGCATTTCTAAAGGCGCAGCAGGGGGGGGCGCAGTCACACAGGCTGTTGTAATGAAAGTGAAAAATACAATTGATAAATAACGAATAAACACTGTAAAACCCTTTAAAAACTCAATAATCACGATATTGTACGTTAGTCTTAGTAAAACTTCATGGTATTATGAAGCCACAAACGTCTTAATTTAGATTAAAATAATAAAATAATGAAGACCCTAGTACCGTTTATATATGCTTTTTCTTTACTTGTCTGTTTAGTGTTATTCCCGACACTGGTTTATGCCGATGATCAACAGTGGCGTGAACTCATCAAAGATTATAATCAACATCTTGAACATAAGTTAAAAAGTAAGGGGATCCCAGGGGCTGCTTTATCGATTGTTAATGGCCCAGATCAGAGCTATGTGCAGGGTTTTGGTGTTACAAAGCTGAATAAAGGGTTACCAGTTAATGCGCATACTCGATTTCGTTTAGCATCGGTTTCTAAAACATTTGCAGGCTCACTTAGTGCAAAGCTAGCTGTTGAAGGCAAATTTTCTTTAGATGATCCGGTAAGTAAGTACATCCCTGCCTTTATCAATACTGGATATAAAAATGATTTAAAAATCTTTCATTTATTGAGTCACTCTAGTGGATTGGTGCCAAATGCGTATGACAATCTAATTGAGTCAAGAATGAGTTACCCTGATATTGTTGAAAAGTTGCTAAGTGTTAAGCCAATTTGTCAGCCAGGGCAATGTTATGGTTATCAAAATGTGATGTTTAGCCTAATTGATGAAGTGATCCAAGCCAGTACACAGATGGATTATTCGCGGTGGCTAAATGAGTTTATCTTCTCGCCGCTGCGTATGAAAGATGCCAGCCTAGGCTACGCAGCCATGGTAATTGATGATAACTATGCCTATCCCCATGTAAGAGGACGAAAACGTTGGCATACCGCTAAATTGAAAAAAAATTATTATAAAGTACTGCCAGCCGCAGGGGTTAATGCCAGTGCGAGTGATATGGCTATATGGTTAAAAGCCCAATTAGGCTATTTTCCAACCGTCTTATCAAGCGACGAGTTAGCTACGCAAACAAGACCTTACACACATACTAAAAAAGAGTTACGCCGTAGAGTATGGAAAAAACATCTTACTGAAGCCTATTATGGTTTAGGGTGGCGAGTGTATGATTATGACAACGAAACGCTTTATTATCATAGTGGTTGGGTACAGGGGTATCGTAGCGACCTCGTTGTAATTCCGCACTTAAATATAGGCTTTAGTTTGATCCTCAATGCCGAAACTGGCCTTATTAATGAATTAACCACAGAGTTTATTGATCGCGCATTAGCTTACAAACGTGCGCAGCAAGTTACGGCGTATCAAGAGGAAAATAAATGAATTATGTTTTAGCAAGTTTACTCTTTTTATTTGCAGCTAACATAAGCGCAGCACCCGACGCTATTTTTTTATTTCGCCATAGTGAAAAGTTAGCAGGTAAAAACCCACCTCTTTCAGAGGCCGGTAGGCAAAGAGCCGAGCGCTTGTTCAATTTGTTTGGTGAGGTAAAACCAAGCTCCATCTATAGCACAGATTATAATCGTACGATTGAGACCGCCGCTCCTTTGGCAGAATATTTTGGCCTGAGTGTTAACACGTATAAGCCAGGTGATTTAGCTCAATTTACAAAAACGGTACTTGCCCAAAGCGGCATCGTGGTTATTGTGGGGCACAGTAATACCACCCCAGAATTAGCGCAGTTAATAGCGCAAGTGCCTGTTGAAAAAATGCCAGAAACTGAATTTGATCGCTATTTTATCTTACAAAAAGCGGAACAAGGCTATCAGTTAAGAAGTTTGAAGATGAATTTTTAAGCACCTCAATATATTTCTTTACAATTTATTGGTAGCTAAGCGCAGACATAAAAAAACCAGCGAAAGCTGGTTTTTTTGCAAATGGAGAAATAATTAATTACGTGGTAATTGAATTTTCTTTTCTTCACTTTGGCGATAAAGTACAAGTGTGTGACCGATTGACTGTAATTTCTCAGCACCCGTCTCACGAATAATAGCTTCAAAAATCAGGGCTTTAGTTTCACGATCATCTGTTGGTACTTTTACCTTGATAAGTTCGTGAATTTCTAAGGCGCTTTGAATTTCAACTAATACACCCTCGGTTAAACCGTTAGAACCTAGTAGTACAACAGGTTTTAGAGAGTGTGCTTGACCTTTTAAAAACTGCTTTTGTTTGTTCGATAATTTCATGTTGTTACAAATTTTGCTGAATATGGCTTGAATTAAGGGTATTCTAACGCCATCTAAAGAATATTACTAATTAGTTGCGTGTTAATTTATGACGAATAAAAAACTTTCGGCCAGTTCACAGCGATGGTTGAAGGAACATTTTGATGATCCTTATGTTCACGAGGCACAAAAGAAAGGTTGGCGTTCTCGTGCGATTTTTAAACTCGACGAGATCCAAAATAAAGATAAATTACTACGCCCAGCCATGACGGTGGTTGATTTGGGAGCTGCCCCTGGAAGCTGGTCACAGTATTTAGCTGAGAAAGTAGGCGATAAAGGGCAAGTTATTGCTTGTGATATTTTGCCTATGGACTCACTGGCCGGCGTTGATTTTTTACAAGGAGATTTCCGAGAAGAAGCTGTTTTAGATGCGTTATTAAATCGCATTGATGGTAAGAATGTTGATGTGGTGCTCTCTGATATGGCACCGAATATGAGTGGTAATAGCTCAGTTGACCAAGCTGGCAGTATGTATTTAGTGGAATTAGCATTAGATATGTGTAGTCAAGTTTTAAAGAAAAATGGTGCATTTGTGGTTAAAGTATTCCAAGGTGAAGGCTTTGATGAGTTCTTAAAAACAGTGCGTGATAGCTTTAAAACTGTAAAAATCCGTAAACCCGACGCCTCGCGTGCACGATCGCGTGAAGTATATATAGTAGCGACAGGCTACAAACTGTAGTACAGTTGTCAGGCGTTTAGTTGAATTTAAATTAATTGGATACAAGAGGTTAACCCCTTGAGCGATATGGCGAAAAATCTAATACTCTGGCTGGTCATTGCAGTTGTGCTAATGTCAGTGTTTCAGAGCTTTAATGGCGGCGATCAAGCAGATCGTCAAACTAGTTACAGTCAATTTGTAAAAGAGGCTCGTAGTGGCTCTATACAAGACGTATCAATGGATAGAACCACAGGTACGATCACAGGCGTAAAATCAAATGGTGAGCGTTTTCAAACCATCATGCCTATTTATGATGAATACATTCTCAACGATTTAATAAAAAATGGTGCGGATGTAAAAGGTGTTAAACCTGAAGAGCAATCGTTCTTGGCTAGCATCTTAATTTCATGGTTCCCGATGTTATTACTGATTGGGGTATGGATTTTCTTCATGCGCCAAATGCAAGGCGGTGGTGGCAAAGGAGCCATGTCGTTTGGTAAGAGTAAAGCGCGACTAATGAGCGAAGACCAAATTAAAACCACCTTTGCCGATGTAGCAGGTTGCGATGAAGCAAAAGAAGACGTCACAGAGCTGGTTGATTTCTTACGTGACCCATCTAAGTTTCAAAAACTCGGTGGCAGTATTCCTAAAGGCGTACTGATGGTAGGTCCTCCAGGTACTGGTAAAACTTTGCTTGCTAAAGCCGTTGCTGGTGAAGCGAAAGTCCCATTCTTTACTATATCAGGTTCTGATTTCGTAGAAATGTTTGTAGGTGTTGGTGCATCGCGTGTTCGTGATATGTTCGAACAAGCGAAAAAAGCAGCGCCGTGTATTATCTTTATCGATGAAATTGATGCTGTTGGCCGCAAACGTGGCGCTGGTATGGGTGGTGGTCACGACGAGCGTGAGCAAACACTTAACCAAATGCTAGTTGAGATGGATGGCTTTGAAGGTAACGAAGGGATTATCGTGATTGCCGCGACTAACCGTCCTGATGTACTTGATCCAGCGCTACTTCGCCCTGGTCGTTTTGACCGTCAAGTTGTGGTGGGTTTACCTGATATTCGTGGTCGTGAACAAATCCTTAAAGTACATATGCGTAAAGTACCATTAGGTGACAACGTTGAAGCCTCAGTTATTGCGCGTGGTACACCCGGTTTCTCTGGCGCTGATTTAGCAAACTTAGTTAATGAAGCTGCGCTTTATGCTGCACGTGGTAATAAGCGTGTTGTTAGCATGGCTGAATTTGATGCCGCTAAAGATAAAATCATGATGGGTGCCGAACGCAAAACCATGGTGATGAGCGAGAAAGAAAAAGAAATGACTGCGTACCATGAAGCAGGTCACGCAATCGTTGGTCGCATCGTGCCGGAACATGATCCTGTTTATAAAGTATCAATTATTCCACGTGGCCGTGCTCTTGGTGTGACTATGTACTTACCTGAGCAAGACCGTGTTAGTCACTCTAAAGAACTATTGGAGTCTATGATTTCAAGTTTATACGGTGGTCGAATCGCGGAAGCGCTTATTTACGGTGAAGATAAAGTCACTACAGGTGCAAGTAACGATATTGAACGAGCAACAGATATTGCCCGTAAAATGGTTACTCAGTGGGGCCTTAGTGAGAAGTTAGGTCCGTTAATGTACACTGAAGACCAAAATGAGATGTACATGGGCGGCGGTAGTAGCCGTGCTATGAGCATGTCAGATGAAACGGCTAAAGAAATTGATGCGGAAGTGCGTTTGCTATCAGATCGAAACTATCAGCGTGCCGAGCAAATCTTAAAAGATCATATTGATATCTTACATGCTATGAAAGATGCATTAATGAAATATGAAACAATTGATGCGAAGCAAATTGACGATCTAATGGCTCGTCAGCCAGTGCGTGAGCCACGCGATGCTCATGACCGTCGTGATACGTCAGATAAAAAACCTGTCGTTGAAGAGACAAAAGTGCAGCCGGTTGTTGAAAAAGACGACAAATCAGCTCAAAAAGATGAAACAAATCTTGATGATAAAGCTGAATAACAGTTAAAATAGCAGAACGAAAAGCCCCGATTGTCGGGGCTTTTTTGTTACAGAATAAATAAAGTATAAATATCAATGCAATGGATGTATTGAAGGTGATAGATGACCACAGTTGATTTACCAAGAGGTCGCAGTTTACACCTCACTACCCCAGTCATAATGGGGATTTTAAATGTCACTCCTGATTCTTTCTCAGACGGCGGTCGCTACTATCAAACAGACAGCGCTGTCATAAAAGCTCAAACCTTATTAGCCGACGGCGCTACCATACTCGATATTGGCGGTGAATCAACGCGTCCAGGCGCGCCAGATGTAAGTCTGGATGATGAATTAGCCAGAGTTATCCCTGCAATTGAGGCAATTCGTAGCCACAGTGACAGTACCGTTAATAATTGCATCATTTCGATTGATACCAGTAAAAGTGAAGTAATGCGTCAAGCCATTTTCGCGGGTGCAGATATAGTTAATGATGTACGTGCACTTCAAGAGCCAAATGCGCTGGCAACGGTTGCACAGCACCCTGATGTTGCTGTGTGCTTAATGCATATGCAAGGGCAGCCACGTAGTATGCAGACAGCTCCTCAGTATGATGATTTATTCCGTGAAGTAAATGATTTTTTTGCGCAGCGGATCAAAGCATGCGAAACAGCGGGGATTCAGCGGCGGCAACTTATTCTAGACCCCGGATTTGGCTTTGGTAAAACTCTCAGCCATAACTACCAATTACTGGCACGATTTGATGAATTTAACCACTTTGGTTTACCCGTTCTGGCAGGGCTCTCGCGCAAGTCAATGATTGGCAACTTATTAAATAGACAAACAAACGAACGCCTTGCTGGAAGTTTGGCAGGGGCATTAATAGCAGCGCAAAACGGCGCAAAAATTATTCGTGTACATGATGTAAAAGAAACCGCAGATGTGCTTGGCGTATGGCAAGCGTGCGAACAAGGAATTAAACAATGAGTGAAAGAAAATATTTTGGCACCGATGGTGTACGTGGCATGGTGGGTGAATACCCAATTACCCCTGAATTTGCACTTAAGTTAGGCTGGGCGGCAGGTCGAGTCTTGTCACAAAATGGCACTAAAAAAGTCATCATAGGCAAAGATACCCGTATTTCAGGCTATATGTTAGAAACCTCACTTGAGGCAGGATTAATTGCTGCAGGTATTGATGTGGTATTACTTGGTCCTATGCCAACACCGGCTGTTGCATATTTAACGCAGACCTTCCGTGCTGAAGCGGGTATTGTGATCAGTGCTTCTCATAACCCTTATCATGATAATGGCATTAAGTTCTTTTGTGGTCGAGGCTTAAAATTAGCTGATGAAGTTGAACAACAAATTGAAGCGATGCTTGATGAGCCAATGACGTGTGTAGCGTCTGACAAATTGGGTAAGGCTCGTCGTTTAGAAAGTGCTGATGGTCGCTATATTGAATTTTGTAAAAGCCAGTTCCCACAAGGCTTATCGTTAGAAGGCTTAAAAATAGTTTTAGATTGCGCTAATGGTGCAACCTACCATATAGCACCTTCAGTGATGCGCGAGCTGGGCGCTGAGATAATTTGTCATGCATGCGAGCCTAATGGCGTAAATATCAACCTAGAGTGTGGTGCTACTCATGTTGATGCACTAAAACGTAAAGTATTAGAGCATAACGCGGACGTCGGTATTGCCTACGACGGTGATGGGGACCGCGTAATGATGGTTGATCACAATGGGCGTGTATTTGACGGCGACGATATTGTTTACATTATTGCCTGCCAAGCAGCGAACGATGACATGCTAGGTGGTGGCGTTGTTGGAACTGTAATGTCAAATATGGGCCTTGAAAATGCACTCAAAGCAAAAGGCATTGAGTTTGCTCGTAGTAAAGTGGGTGATCGTTATGTAATGGAACTATTACAAGAAAAAGGTTGGAAGATTGGCGGCGAAAGTTCTGGTCACGTATTAAACCTTGATCTGATAAGTACTGGTGACGGCATTATTTCAAGTCTGCAAGTACTCGCTGCAATGGTTGCACAAAATCGCACACTTAAAGATTTAGGTGCAGGCTTTGTAAAATACCCGATGAAGATGATTAATGTGCGTTATAAGGCAGGCACTGATCCAACACAAGCCCCAGCAGTTATTGCTGCAGTTGCTCAAGTAGAAGAGCAACTTGCAGGAAAAGGCCGTGTATTATTACGTAAATCGGGTACTGAACCGGTTGTTCGTGTCATGGTTGAAGCCGAAGAAGAGAAAGTAGTACTTGATAATGCACAAAAAATTGCTGCAGTTGTCGAATCTATGAGCAAACAAACTGATTAATAACAATAACCTCTTGTAACTTTGGGCGAGTCGAGTTACTATCTCGCCCGCTTTCTAATATGGAGTGGAAAAATGGCAATACGCAAGCCGATGGTCGCAGGCAATTGGAAAATGAACGGCTCTAAAGAGTTAGTACAGCAATTATCTGAGGCAATCAACAACGTAAAATCAGATGAGATCAACGTTGTGGTGTTTCCACCATATCCATTGTTACCAATGCTAACGGCAACCGGGGTAGCAACAGGAGCGCAAACGGTTTCTGAAAATGAACCGGGTGCATTTACTGGTGAAGTTGATGCGCAATTAATTAAAGATTTAGGTGGCGAATATACATTAGTTGGCCATTCTGAACGCCGTAGTATATATGGCGAAAGTAATGACATTGTGGCAGCTAAGTTTGCACGTGCACAGCAAGTAGGTTTAACACCTGTTTTATGTGTAGGCGAAAGTGAGCAAGAGCGTGAACAAGGTCAAACTGAATTAGTCGTTGCTGCACAAATTGATGCAGTAATTAATAAATTAGGTCTAGCAGCACTGAAAGATTCTGTGGTAGCATACGAGCCCGTTTGGGCCATTGGCACAGGTAAGACTGCATCGCCTGAACAAGCACAGCATGTGCACAAATTTATCCGTGATAAAATTGCTTCTTTAGATAGTGATTTAGCACAAGGGCTGACCATTCTTTACGGTGGCAGCGTGAATGAAAAAAATAGCGAATTATTATTTGCACAACCAGATATAGACGGCGGCCTGATTGGCGGTGCTAGTCTAAAAGCAGATTCATTCACTGCAATCTGCAATAGTGCAAAAAGGACCGTATAAGATGTACGAAATTTTATTAGTAGTTTATTTAGTTGTCGCTTTAGCACTTGTTGGTATGGTTTTAATTCAACAAGGTAAAGGCGCAGATATGGGGTCATCATTTGGTGCTGGAGCCTCAGGAACTGTATTCGGTTCATCTGGTGCTGGTAACTTTATGACTAAAACAACGACTATCTTAGCCAGTGTTTTCTTTGTGCTAAGCATTGTATTAGGTAACTTAACTGCAGGTCAGATCAAAAAGACTGATGAGTGGGAAAACCTAGAAGCAGCGCCGGTAGTTGAAACAGTCACTCCTGCAGCTGATGATGTTCCAGTAACATCAACTAAAGAGCAATCTGACGTACCAAATTAATACTTGAAAAAGGTATAGTTAAACGATTTATACTCCTCAGATAAATCATTGAGTTTAACAATTTAGCGAAAGCTTAAAAAATGCGGTTGTGGTGGAATTGGTAGACACGCTACCTTGAGGGGGTAGTGCTTTCGGGCGTGGGGGTTCAAGTCCCCCCAACCGCACCATATTAGAAAAGCCAGTAACAGTCATGTTACTGGCTTTTTGCTTTTTATGAATTACCATAAACATCAGCCGTGTTCTGGCTGATATCTTCAGCGCAAGTCCAGCTTGATTCTTACAATGAACCACCCACCCCAATGCTTGGGTTTACGTACACAGGGCCTACTTTAAAAGGGGCGCTTACATTTAAACTTGCGTAGGGGCTGCATGAAGCTAATAAAAGAGTCATGGCGCTTATGCTGGCTATTTTTATTAATCGCTTTTTCATTTTGTAGTCTCCTGAATCACTAAACCAGCGCCTGCTGGATCACGAATTATTGCAACAGTACCATTACGGACTGCATCATTAGGGGCCATTAGCACTTGTCCGCCTGCGGCCGTTACTTTTAATATCGTTGCATCAACATCAGCTACCTTAATATAGTTAACCCACGTATTACCTATTTCAGTGTCTGGTTTTTTTACAAATCCAAAAGCAGGGCTGCTGTTTATTTTTAAGAACGAATAGTTGGCTCCAAACAGTGTTTTCTGTGCCGTGCTATACCCTGCAAGCTGCTGATAAAATGCGCTGCTGGCAGCGGGATCATCACTCCATACTTCTTGCCAGATCCAACTATTGTTATTTATGGTTAGGCTTGGATCGCCATTGATCGTGTTAATGACAGAGAATAAAGCACCTTGTGGATCTTCAAGTACCGCAATATCTCCTCGTCCTGTAATCGTTGTTTTACCAATTAAGGTTTTACCACCTGCTGAGCGAGTGGCATTGATCACGCTATCAACATCAGCAACTGACACGAGTGCAAGCCAGTGGCTATTATTTTGTTTGTTATCTAACTTAGCCATACCAGCAATGACTTGCCCATTTGTACTGACTAAAACGTAATCATCATTAACAGCTCGGAACTGCCAATCGAATACAGCTTGATAGAAAGTTTGTGATTGCTTTAGGTCGGGTGTTACTAAGTCGTGCCAAACAACGTGCCCGAGTTGTTTAGTGCCGCTATCGCTAATGGCGGGTAAGCTCGGTTGTGTAAGCTGACAACCGGTTAAAACAGCTGCTAAAGCGCCGCTTAATAGCAAAGGTTTTAAAAAGTGTTTAATAGCCAAGGTTGATACTCCTTTCATTTGTATTTCCGGTACGTATGCTAAACAAGCTCAATATGGTGTTATATATCGAGGTGGTCTGTAATTATATTGCCAAACGTGGCAAATAATTCAACGCTTAAATAATAGTCTATAAATCACAAAGTAAGCGATTGATTTCATAATTAAGTTTTTAGCTCGGGAAGGTGTCATTTTACTTTTTTTATTGTTTTTATGCTTTTTGGGCAATAAAGCTAGATAAATTAAAAATATAGTTAACACTTACAGGTAATAGGCCGATAATACACGCAGTTAAAATAATAGGGTAAATAGCATGGCTTCAAGTTTGTCTTTTCAAAACCTAAGCATCAGTAAAAAAATTCACGCTATAACATGCATTGCAGTTATTGCTTTTATAGTAATTGTGTTGATTAATTATATTGCCATGAAAGACAATCGAGGTTCATTGGACGAACTTGAAAAGACCTCTTATCAAGTAGTAAAACTAACTTCTGCCAATGTAGGGTTACTTGAGAAGTTAGACGAGCTTTATACTCAAGCCGTTACATTTGGTGAGCAGGATCTTGTTGATAAAGCTAAAGAGACCTTGACTTTACTAACAGCAAACCTTGATGCGATAAACAATATTAATAGCAACTACATTGACAGCCAAGCACGCAAACAATTAACTGACTACGCTGCTATTTCATCAAAAATTGCTAATGATATGATCAGCGGTACAGCCGACTTTAGTAAAATCCAACAACAAGCTCAAGCTAAAACGAATATGTATAATTCTGTGTTGCAAAGCCTTAAAGTCGCTCAGCAACGTGCCGATGATCGCTTTTTTGAATTAGTAAAAAATACCAAATCACGTTCAGATCAGGCATTAACCTTAATGTTAGTTGTTTCATCCGTCTCCTTGTTATTACTATTATTTATGGCAATTTGGATTGCACGTGGTATTGCCGCTGCAGCCAGTGATGCCGCGGCAAATTTACACTTGTTAGGCGAGGGTAAAGGCTCTTTGAGCACGCAGCTTACGGTGCGAAGTGAAGATGAAATCGGCCAAGTCTCGATTAATTTTAATACCTTTATTGCTTTGCTTAAAGAATCAGTATTAGAAGTGATGGCAGTGTGTGAACCACTAATGGAAAATTCAACCCGTTTAGTACAGGGGATGGAGCAAGCGGAAAAGGCGACGAGCAAGCAAACCGCGGATGCAGAGATAGTTAAGCAGTCAATGGAAGAAATGAAACAAAGTGTAGGGGATATCTCACATTCAGCGGCAAGTGCGTCACGTGCAGCACAAATGGCTGAACAAGAAGTTGAGCAAAGCCGTTCGCAAATTCAAACATCGGTATCACAGTCGCAAACCTTAAGTGCTGAAATTAATCGTGCTGCTACAACAATTAATAAGTTAGCGGATGACACAAAAAATGTGACGCAAATACTCAATGTGATCACTGCAATTGCCGAACAAACAAACCTATTAGCGCTTAACGCAGCAATTGAGGCGGCAAGAGCGGGTGAGCAAGGGCGTGGTTTCGCAGTCGTTGCAGACGAAGTAAGAGAGCTTGCTTCACGTACTGCAAAATCAACCAACGAAATCCGTGAGTTATTAAATACCCTAACCAGTGCTGCAAATGAATCGGTCAGCGCCATGACAACTGCACGCGATATGGCCGGTAACAATGCAAAAGCAGCAGAAAACACGGGTATATCAATTGAAAAAATTGCGGAGCAAATGCTCGAAATTAATGGTATGAATTCGCAAATTGCAGCAGCCACGGAGGAGCAAACATCGGTTGCGGCAATGGTCGTTGAAAACGTCTCTAATATGCATATGTCGTTTGAAGATACCATGGCATCGCTTACCGCTGTGCGTGATGTTGCTAAAAACCTTCATTATCTCTCTGATAATTTATTAGATGCCACCGCTAAATTCAAAGTGGAGTAAGTAAACTTTATTTTCACTACGCAAAAAATAAACAACGCCTTGTGATTTATAACCACAAGGCGTTGTTTTCGAGTTAAAAAGCGTTAAAACGATTAAAACGTCGCGATAACTTTTACGCTATCAGTTACTTTGCTGCTATCAATATAGCCAATTGAATCAGCATTACTGCTAACAAAATCGATTACAGCTTGATCATTATCTAACTTTTCTGGTGGCGTGCCTTTACCAGTAAACACCAGTTTTGACCAATATGCATTAAGTTGGCTACTTGATTTACCAACTACTTTGTCATTAAATTCATCAGCCACGTTATTGCCGTTTTGATTGACCGGATTTACTTTCGTACCATCTGCGAAAGACTTGCTTTTACCAAGGTAGATTTTTTTGATCTCAGTTTGGTCTATAGCATTACCATTATTTGCATTGACGATCACTGCAATATCGGCCAGTACGCTAAACGAACATACAGAAAGTAGTCCTGCTAAAATTAGTTTTTTCATGACTATTCCCCTTAAAAAACTAAATCAACAGCAACGGCAATCACATCCGTTTCAGTATCAGAAATATCATCTTTAAAACGACTAAAATCAACCTTTAGCGCTGCAGATGGATGGAAGTCATAACGTGTGCCAATAGTGTATACGTTACTTTTAGCTTTTGAGCCTTCTAACACTAAATTAATGCCTTGATTAAGTGGTGGCACAGCGGGTAGTGCGTTATAGCGGTTACTTTCATGTTTATCGTCGTTGTTTTCGTAAGTTAAATGAACGATCCACTCATCCATTCGATACCCCACAGAGGTATAATACTGAGTTTGTTTCGCCAAAGCGCTGTTATCAACTTCAAACTCCGTGTATTCGGCATCAAATAACAAGTTGTTGTAATCAATTGAAACCCCTAAAGCAAGAAAAGAGCCGTCGTCTTCGTCCACAGCAATGTTATTTGCTTGATCAACAAACCCCGCGTTACGAAGGGCTTCTTCTAATTCATTAAGGGCGACCCCTGTTGGCGTATCATTTTCGATAGCAATAGAGGTGTCAGCTACAAAATAGGCTGCGCGAGCACTAAACCAGTCGTAGCTCAAGGTCCAGTTAATACCGGCAATATCATTAAGCTCTGTGTCACCATTTACAGATACAACCGCAATAGTACCGTCATAGCCTCCGTAAATAACTTGCACTGTTGAGTCCCAGTCACCGAGTTGTGAGGTATGAAGTAAGCTCAAACCTTCATAGGTAGAAAATGGAATGTTATAAACTGATTGAGGAGGTCTTACCCAGCGGTAGGCATAGCCCACATCCAAAAAGTCAGAATAACGATAAAAAGGCACACGCATTTTACCCGCACTGAGTTGCAGCTCATCGGTAAACTCGTATGTTAAGTAAGCCCATTCAAATTCGGCATCAAAATCATTTTCACCGCGAGCAACAATTTGTGCTGTCGCACTGAGTTTGTCTTGCAGATCTGCTGATAACTGTAAAGCAAACACGCTCTCATTTTTAAATGAAATGTCGTTGTCGTACCCATACAGTGACGAATCATCATCCAGTGTTTTACCGCCAACGATGGAAGCAAAACCATTTATACGTATTTCTGCATATGAGGGGGCAGATAAACAGGCTGCGCAAATTGCAATTGCGATAGGCAGTTTTTTCATTGTGTATCCTACTAGTTTTGTATGTTGATTTCAGCTGGAGTATAGGAGTAAACACGTAAATTATCGACAAATTTACATTGATTTAGTGCTTTTTATTATAGGTTTAACAAAGTACGCGGGACGCTATAGATGGTAAAAGAAAGTAGGATGATATTTTAATGATAATGAATTAGTTAGGCTGTCACAATGACAGCCTAACAGTATAAGTATTAATTATTATTTTCTTGTTCGCGCTCTTCGCGTGCTGCTTTTAACTCGTCAGCGAGTTCTTGCGCTTTTTGCTTGGTTTTCTCTGTTAATTCGCCAGCGGCTTCTTTACTTTCAATCCAGGCATCAAGGGCCACTTCTTTGCCATCGTCGTACATATCAAGGCCAAGTTTTTTACTCTCCTGTAGTAATTCCTCAAGTGTTTCACCTTTAAATTCATTGGTGGTTTCTTTCACTTCATCCCAAGCATCATTGAGCGCTTGCTGAGCTTGTGCTTTGGCTTCTGCTGCATCTTTTTTTACTTCGTCGGCATCTTCACAGCCAGTTAACGCCACACATCCTAATAAAACTAAGCTTACTAATTTGTTCATATTGGTTCTCTAATAAAAGGATTGATTTACTAAGGAGTATTTCCTTAGGTACAGTATTAATGACAATCTCAAAACAAGCAATATACAGGCTATAAAATGAATGTACCTAGAACAGCACGCTTGCACTTTAAATTAATGGATGAAAATGACAGTGCCTTATTACTTGAACTAGATAGTGATCCACAAGTGATGGCACACTTAACGCGTGGCAAGGTAAGTACCATAGACACCATCAAAGAGATATTTATGCCACGGATGCAAGCTTATCGTAATCCATCACTAGGCTGGGGGCTATGGCAAGTAAACCTAACAGAAAGTAATTCCTTTATAGGTTGGGTGCTGATTCGACCTATGGGATTTTTTACAGATCAGCCGGATCATAGTGATATCGAAATTGGTTGGCGCTTCAAGCGGGCAAGTTGGGGAAAAGGCTATGCCAGTGAAGCAGCAGCTGCCGTTGCTGATGCAGTTATAAAGCACAACGCTATACATACACTTAGTGCTACGGCATTAGAAGCTAATCGCGCCTCGATTAAAGTCATGGAAAAACTCGGTATGCAGTTTGTTGAACATTACTCACATAGCGATGAGTTTGGTGAGTTACCCGCCGTGTTATATCGTAAGTATGTTTAAATCAGCATAGAGTTGTTTGACCTAGGTTTGCAGAGTGTGTATTAATGAGTGTAATAAAATAATTTAAAAAATAGAAAAAACAAGGAATTTAATATGTTTTCAGGCGCTAAGCATTTGCTGATTTTCAGTCTTGTTATTATGCAAGTACAAATAACGGTACTGGCTGCGGGCAAAACCGCGCAAGCCGCTGTTGCTATGCCCGATAGTTATAGTAGTGATACCGCCAGAGCTATTTTAGAGCACGGTGGCAACGCTGTTGATGCGGCAATTGCAGCCCAGTTCGTGTTAGCGGTTACTTTACCTGAGGCGGGTAATATTGGAGGCGGTGGTTTTATGCTGATCCAAAAAGACGGACAAGGCGATTTTATTGATTATCGTGAAACTGCCCCCAGTGCGGCGCACCGTGATATGTACTTGGATGATAAAGGCAATGTGATTGCCAATAAATCGGTTTACGGTATTCACGCCAGTGGCGTACCAGGTAGCGTGGCTGGCATGTGGCTTGCCCACCAAAAACACGGCACGCTTGACTGGAAAACCCTTGTGCAGCCCGCCGTTAAGCTCGCCGAACAGGGCTTTATCGTCCATCCAAAACTGGCCAACAGCATTGAGCGCTATATTGCGCGTATGGCCAAAAAAGACGTAAAAATTAACTTTGTTGATTATTTCGCCAGTGCCAAAGCCAATGAAAACTTTAAGCAGCCAGAGCTTGCAGCTACTTTAAAACGTATTCGCGACCAAGGTAAAGCAGGCTTTTATGAAGGCGAAACAGCCAAGATCATTGCAGACTTTATGAGTGAGCATGGTGGGATTATCACTGCTGCTGATTTAAAAGCATATCAAGCAAAATCACGTACACCAATGAAAGCAACTTGGAATGGTTATGAAGTACTTACATCACCACCGCCAAGCTCTGGCGGCATTGCAATTGTACAATGGTTAAAAATGTATGAGTTGGCTAAACCTGCCGCCGGCCTTGAACATAACTCGACTGGCTATATTCACTTATTAGCTGAAATTGGTAAACGGGTATTTGCCGATAGAGCAGAGTACTTAGGCGATCCTGACTTTTTCGATGTACCAAAAGCAGAGTTAATCGCCAGTGATTACCTTAAAAAGCGCAGTAGTACCATTACCCTTGATAAAATATCGACCACCGAAGATATTAAACCTGGTCTATATGAAAGCGAACAAACCACGCATTTTTCAATTGTTGATAAATGGGGCAATGCAGTATCGAATACCACTACCATTAACTTAGGTTACGGCAGTGGCGTAGTGGTCGCAGGTGCAGGTTTTTTGCTTAATGATGAAATGGATGACTTTAGCGCAAAATCTGGGGTGATGAACGTTTTTGGCGCGCTCGGCGGCAAAGCCAACGAAATACAGCCGCATAAGCGCATGCTTAGCTCAATGACGCCAACTATTTTACTCAAAGATAATAAAGTAAAAATGGTCACCGGCTCACCAGGTGGCACCACCATTATTAGCTCAGTGTATGAATCTATATTAAACGCGGTGGAATTTAATATGACTGCTGATGAAGTCGTAAACAGCCCACGCTTTCATCATCAACTTTGGCCTAAAAACGTTATTCGCCATCACCCAGGTTTAGATGCCGGCGTTGTCAAAGCGCTTGAAAAAATGGGTTATACACTTGATGAACGCCGTTTTGGTGATATGCACGTGATCATCGAACGCGATGGTAAGCTTGATGCCGGCTCAGAAGCCTCAGGGCGCGGCAAAGCGGTGGTATTTGATCTTGAGCTGTAAGTGGTTAGCCGTAAGCTGTCAGTTTGCACGGTGTTAAATTAAAGGCCGTAGATACAAGGAAACTAGCTAAGTTTTAGGGGCTAGGTGATTAGGTTTTAGGCTTTAGGTGCTAGGTAACTAGGAGCTAGGTAACTAGGAGCTAGGGGAGTATGTTGTAGGCGCGAGTTTATCTCGCGCTTTGGGCATTATAAAATATACGCTAATTGCTGACAGCTAATAACAGTGCCTGACGTAAACTAGGAATTAGAATTATCGATTGTCTTCAAAGTGCCATGAGCGGTCATTGGAAACGCCAAGCTAAGCGGCACAGTTTACTGTGTCCTTGCTTGAGCGCCTTGTTAGTGCTGTATTTGCACAAAATGTAAATGGACACCAAATAAAGAGGATGCCTTGGAGCTACCATTTCGATACTCAACGTTTACTGCAAATGGAAGATTTCTGGAACTCATTCCTCCACCCGCTTTAATTAGATAGCTCATGTCTAGAGTAGGTTTCAAAGTTACTTCAGCAAACTCATAGCCTTGCTTAGTCAATTCATCAGCATTTAAACAACTTAATAAATCTTTTTTTGATAATAATGGTGCAATAGAAGATGAGTAGCTACTAAATCTAGTTCCTATTTTCAGAGTCTTTTCACAGCCAGAATTTTTATCTCCCAATATGGTGACAGACTCAATGAAAATATCTTCGGGATTATCGTTATAGCCTATCAGACGAAGGACGTTCTCATTACTTACGAAGTCTTTCATTATATTCAAGTCGAATCTGATACCTGATATAGAGCTAACAATTGGAGATTCTTTTAGTGCTTCTTGCGCCTTCGTTGTCAATTTTACTTTCGAATACTCATTAATTGTATCTATTGCCCACTGCCTGACATATTTATCCGTTTTATCAGACTCTTGCTTTAATATATCCACAGCTAACTCAATATTCTTAACGTTAATTTCTTGTTCTTTAAGTGCATTTGTATACATCGTGCCGACAAAGGCTATCAAAGGAGCGATGATTACTATTCCCAATATTTTTAGAATATCCCAGCCATCTTTTTTATCTGCAGGCTCCATTATTACTCTTACATTTTGCTCTGTGCTCACAGTAATACTCCATAAATAGCACTAACGCCCAAAGCAGCGGCGCGCGTTAGCGCGTCCAGCCCACAGGGCGATGCTGCCTTTGCTTGTTATATTTTTAATACTCTTCACCTTCGTCACCCACAACCTTAGCATTTAATATTTTGGCGATCTTTTTAGCTTTTTTAAGCTGCGCTTTATCGGTACCAATAGTTATTGAGCCATTTGAATAAGTAAAAGAGTACTTTTTTTTGAGAATTGGACTGGTCCAAACACAGCTGTTCGGAGTTGAAACTTCAATTTCTTCGCCTGTCTGAGGATTTACGGCTATCGCCGTATTTTGAACCGACAATGATTTGTCTTGCTCACACACGGCTAACCATTCCTCTACAGAGATTTGATTCTCACGTTTTATGTGCAAATTGTATCCGGCCATAGATTTTCCTGATGCCAATAAAAGCAGTGAGACTAAGAGTATTCGTATGTTCATAAGAAAATATAACGCCCGCATAAAATGCGGATAATGCTTGGCTATAATTAGCGAAGAATGAGCGCCAGCCAAGCGTTTGACGTCATTTTTGATGCGTTTGTTATGTTTAATTTGCTAAGTTACCAATAATTGCTGCAAGTAAAGTCATTAAACCAAAACTTCTACAAACAGCAATAAAACGATCATACTTTTGTTCATTATCTCTTTTGTCATAATGGTCTATTATTTGAGCTAATAAAATTAGGCAGCCAAACCCAAAAGCAGTGCAAGCTATATAAATGGAAGTGCCATATAGTGTAAGTTCAGCATCTTCATCTAAAGGTAAATAGAGCTCCTCAAAATAAATACCATACCCACCATAAGTGATTAAGGCTAAAATCAAAAGTACATTAAATACTCTATGAGTTCGAGTTAGAGAGTTTGGTACATACTGCTCTTTTTTCATACGCCAAACTTCCTTTTAAACATAACAATTTAATAGTGCGCTCATCGCGCATATTTCTGCCAACTTAACGCTCATTTATCTACTTTATATAGTTTTAACAAATTATCTAAGGTATTACTATCACTAAGTTTTCTAAAGTTTCAGATAAATTTAAATAAACCAATATGCGCTCAAGGCTCATTTTCATGAATATGTGTGCAAAGAGCAGTTTAACCAATCAATTAACGACGATATTTAGCCAATCTCAATGACAGCTTATCGCTCAAGCCCGTCGCTCAGATTGTCATGAACTACTCATTAAATACCCGTAAACACTATAAAACCGAGGGGCTTAGCCCCCGGCAATTTTTACTTTGAATTTAAGTGCTTCTAGAATGGCTTTGAGTTTTTCGCGGTCGTCGCCTTGGACTTCAATGATGCCGTCTTTTACTGCGCCGCCTTGGCCCATTTTACTTTTGATTGTTTTGGCGAGTTTTTTTAGATCGTGTTGTTCGCTGTCGATGCCGGTTACTAACATAACACCTTTGCCTTTACGGCCTTTAGTTTGGCGTTCGATGCGCAGGGCGCCGTCTTTAAATACTTTACTTGCCACTTCTTTACTTGGCTTGGGTTGGCTGATCCGGCCTGTTTCGGTTGAATAAACGAGATTACTATCACTCATGCTTAACCTGCATTGAAAAAGTTAAATAAACAATGAAGTAGATAATAACAAATCTAATAACAAATTTGTGTGTGGCGGGTTTTATTTTTGCTGATTTATCATTAAGCAGTTATATTTAATACTCATTAAGAATGGATAATCTGATCAGGAGTTAACTAATGAGTTTAAGCAAGAGTGCCTCAGCTGATGGTGCGACACTCACTATTCAAATTAAAGGGAAATTTGACTTTAATTTAGTGCAGTCGTTTCGACAGGCCTATGCCGATATAAGCGAAAAAACCGCTAAAATTGTGATTGATCTGCGTGAGACCGATTACATGGATAGTTCGGCGCTTGGCATGCTATTAAACATGAAAAAAACTTTGGGCACTTCTGTTGATGCAATTCAAATAAGTAATTGTCAGCCACAATTAAAGAAGATCCTACAAATATCTCGATTTGATAAAAAGTTTGATATTGATTGATGCACATTCTTGTTGTTGATGATCAACCTCTTAATTGTACGCTGTTAAAAGTGATGTTGGAGCAACAAGATTATCAGGTATCCACTGCCGAGAATGGCGTTGAGGCGCTAGCTATATTAGAGCAGCAAAGCATTGATATTGTGTTACTCGATGTCATTATGCCAATTATGGATGGCTACGAAACCGCTGCAAAAATTAAACAGCGTTATAATGAAGTACACCTACCGGTTATTTTTATTACCTCGTTAGAAGACCAAAGTAGTTTTGAGCGCTGTTTAGAAGTGGGGGGCGATGACTTTATTCATAAACCGTTCGATAAAGTTATTTTAACCGCAAAAATAAAAGCCCACAGCCGTACCCGCAAATTAAGCTTAAAAACTCACGAGCAAAATAAGCTTTTAGAATATCATTACAATCAAACCGAGCGCGAACACGAAATCGTTGAGCATATTTTTAATAATGCGCTAGAAAACCAAGATAAATTTACTGACAATATTGATTTTCATCTGTCACCCGCCTCGATGTTTAATGGTGATATGTGCTTGATTGCGCAAAGTCCGATTGGCAGTTTGTATTGTATGCTGGGGGATTTTACCGGCCACGGCTTAGCAGCAGCTGTGGGGGCGTTACCGGCGTCTAAAGTTTTTTACACTATGGTTAATAAAGGCATGGCGGTCAGTGATATTGCCACTGAAGTTAATGCGATACTAGCGCAATTACTGCCAGGTAATATGTTTTGTGCGGCGACGATTATTGAGTTAAGCAGTTCAGGGAAAAGTATTTCAGCCTGGCTTGGCGGTCTACCAGATGCTTATTTAATTGATCAAAATGGCAATGTGCTAAAAACCTTAGAGTCACAACATATGGCATTGGGGGTTTTAGACAGCGATGAGTTTGAGCGAGAATTAGTTCATTTTGAAGTAGACGAGAGCATGCGCTTGGTATTAGCTACCGATGGCATAATTGAAACCACCAATGCGCAAGATGAATTTTTTGGCGAGCAGCGTTTTATTGAGGCATTGGCCAGTAAGGCGAAAGTGAATAGTCATGATGTGATCGCTAAAGTGACACAGTTTGCTCATGGCAGTGCACAACAAGATGATCTTAGTTTAGTGTTGTTTAATTGTGTTGCGGTTCCTCCTTTGGCTGAAGAGCAAGAGCCGTACTCACGATTACCGTTTAATTTTTCGTTAACACTCAATTCTCAGCAAATAAAACAAACCGATCCGGTGCTGGAAATTGTCGAGGTTTTGTCGCAAGTTGGCGGGCTTAAAGCGCATCGCTCAGATATTTTTTTGTTGCTGTCGGAGGCTTATAATAATGCGCTTGATCATGGCGTGTTAGGCCTTGATTCTGCGATTAAAAATAAAGAGGATGGTTTTATTGAGTATTACCAACTCAGAGAAGCCACTCTGGCAAAGTTAGTGGATGCCCTGATCATTGTCGATATACGCTATTGCCCTGAAACATTGAGCCTATATTTTACTATTTGTGATTCGGGTAATGGTTTTTCAAACACAGATAGTAGTGCTACCAGTAATAATCGAGAGCATGGTCGTGGCCTCTCTATTTTAGAAGAAATCGCAGAGCAGGTGACTTATAACGCATCGGGTAACCAAATTGAAATGTGTTATAAATTACAGTAATAACAAAGCTAGTCGTGGTTGCTTAGCCATGCTATGATTTGCTTCTTTTAGATGTTTGGATGGCTAAATGATTTCTTCTTATTTATCTCATGCACAGTTAGATGTGCCTGCTCAGTTAGTCTCTGATGAGCTTGCTAAGCTCGAAAATTATTTATCAAGTCACTCGCTTCCTGCTGTTCGTTGGCAGTATCAAATCCCTGAACTTGGTGAGGGTGGGGCGTGTAGCATATTTGGTTATTTACAGGATGAGCCGTTTAAACTGACTGATTTTTTACAGCAAGACCAGCAAACCAGCCATAAACTTGCTCAATTACAGTTGATTGTTGATTACGTTGTCGCACAAACCAATGTAGATTGGTACGGCATCTACCAAAGCACTGCAACACCAGAGGGTGAGCAACTACTTAAACTTGCCTATTTTGGCGCACCAAGTAGGCCGTTATTTCCCCTAACTGAAGCATTTGCCGCCGGTAGTAACAATGTGCAAGTGGCGCTGAGCAGTAAAGGTCGGGTGATCAATAACGTTGAGCAATATTTAGCGAAGGGTGGGGAGTACTATACTTGCGACCCGAAAGTAAAATCCGAGGCCTGTTTACCGCTTTTTGATAGCGAAAATCGCTGCGTTGGAATCGTCGATGGCGAAGCCTTTAATAACGATTTTTTCAATCAAAAAATATTAGCGCTATTAATTGCGTGCTGTATTAAAATTCCTCACTTTTTAGTGTAAATAACACTAGTCAATCTAGTGAGCTTTTATGTTAAGCTAAGTGCAACAGCTAACCCCTAAATAACGAAAGAGATAGTCAATGTTCTCAGTATTAAAACCATTACCAACTGATCCTATTCTTGGCCTTATGGCGGCCTATAAGCAAGATACTAACCCAAATAAGATTGACTTAGGGGTTGGTGTTTATAAAGATGAATTTGGCAACACGCCAGTGCTAAGTGCTGTTAAAAAAGCAGAAGCATTTCGCTTAGAAAATGAAACCAGCAAATCATACATTGGTTTAGCGGGTAACTTAGATTTTTGTCAAAAAATGGAAAACCTATTATTAGGTGAGCACCAAGCATTACTTGCTAATCGTGTACGTACGGCGCAAGCCCCAGGTGGTACAGGCGCACTTCGTGTTGCTGCTGAATTTATTGCTCGTTGTAACCCAAACGCGACTATTTGGGTAACCAACCCTACGTGGGCAAACCACATTAGCTTATTTGAAGCGGCTGGGCTGACAGTTAAAGAATACCCGTACTACGATTACGAAAATAAAGATCTATTATTTGATGAAATGATCGCCACGCTTAAGCAAGTGCCTAAAGGCGATGTTGTTTTAGTGCATGCATGTTGCCATAACCCAAGTGGTATGGACTTAAACGAAACACAGTGGAATACGGTTGCAGAGCTGGCTAAAGAAGTTGGTTTTACGCCACTTGTTGATATTGCATATCAAGGTTTTGGTTCAAGCCTTGAGGAAGATGCAAATGGCTTACGCATTTTAGCGAATGCGGTTGAAGAGCTAATTATTTGTTCATCTTGTTCGAAAAACTTTGGTTTATACCGTGAGCGTGTTGGTGCATGTTCTATCATCGCAAAAGATAGCGCAACAGCGGATATTTCAAACTCAGTAATGTTAAGTGTGGTTCGTAGTATTTACTCAATGCCACCTGCACATGGTGCTGATATTGTAAATACAATTTTAAGCAGCACTGAGCTTACACAGCAGTGGCACAGTGAGCTTGATGAAATGCGTAACCGCATTAACGGCCTACGTACTTTGATCAAAGATAGCTTAGCAGCAAAAGGTATCGCTCAAGACTTCTCATTTATTGATCGTCAAAATGGCATGTTCTCTTTCCTAGGTATTAATAAAGAGCAAATTACACGCTTACAAAAAGAGTATGGTATTTATATCGTTGGTTCTAGCCGTGTAAACGTAGCTGGTATCAGCCAAGCAAATATCGATTATTTTGCAAATGCCGTTGCAGATGTTTGTAAATAATCCAATTTAATTGTTTTATTGACTAAAAAAACCGCACTCACTTGTTGTTGTGCGGTTTTATTTTGCCTAGCATCTAGCTCTAACTGTCAATTAAGTCTTCAACGCCAACAATTAACCAAGGCGCATCAGCTGTCGTCTGACGCTCTAAGTGCCATATCTCTAAGATTGGCTCCTCTTTATTATCACCAAGATCGCGGTATTTACCTTTGAAGCGCACGCTGACTTGCCATTTTTGAGGGTGTGTATCCGCTCGAACAAGTTCAGCATCAATAAACATTACTTCAGTAGCTACGCTCTCAATGCCCTCACGCTCAGTTTTAAATTCAGCGACCAACTCGGGGCTTAAATACTCAGCCATCGTTACATAATCAGCATTATTCCACGCAGTTTGTAAAGTGTGGTAATGGCTACGAGCGCCTTGTAAAAAGCCATTCATATCAAAATTAGGTGGTAAGTTAAATGGTACGCTATTGGTGTGATTAAAACCCGTTGCTGTAGCGTGCTCTGGGATAGTTTGCTTCATCTGCCCAGTATTGAACCCGCCTTGCGAATGCGCCATCGCTGGGGCACTTTTGCGGCGCACAATACCCATTACCAGTTTAAAGATGATAAAGGCAATACCGGCCATTAAAATCATTTCGAAGATTTGCATTCCCTCAAAATCATCCCCCATCATCGAGGCAATTAAGCCTCCCGCTAATAAGCCACCAAAAATACCTGCCATCATGCCTTTTTTACTTGATTTTGGCTTTGCAGCAGGTGCGAGTGTGTTGGTATCTGTTTGTTGTTTTTGTGCAGTTTGCTGTGTTTCTGGCGTTTGACCACGCTTTTTACTGCCGAATTTTTTACGTGCTTCAACATCAAAGCTTGCAGTGCACAGCAAAGCAAGTAATGAAAATATAACTATCAGATTTTTCATGAAATTCCTTAAAACAAATTAGAAGCGCGATTCTAAATCAGTTCAAGAAATAGATAAATAGGGACAAAGTTAATTAAGCTTAAAATAGCTTATCAACGTTGATAGTTGACTAATTTTAAAGCAATTAATAAAGAGAGAGGAAGTGTAAATTGCATTGCCGTCGTTACAACGACAATGCAATTTAATCATTAATTTAACCAGCGAATGGCATGGTTAATGCGATCGTTGTAGTGTTCTAACGGCACCCCTAAACTGGCAACTAAAATAGTATCAGCCTCTGGGCCTCGATTTATATGACCTTCAAAGCGATCGTCTTGAAAATCATCTGCGCCAATGCCAAAAGATTGATCCTTTGATGGCACGATAAATACCGTCATGGGGCCGTGCTCCGATTCAAACACCAGATGCAGGCCTTTTTGACCTTTAAAGTCACAAAACATCAAATAGGTTACTTTACCGGGAAGCTCATCTAAGTGGCCACCAAGAACAGCAAACTTTTCGTTGACTGTTTCTAAACTGATTGCTTCAGTTTTTTGTAACGAATTAATTTCATAGTAAACATGCGCAAGCGCATGTTCCCCTGCGGCATATGCAACATTTTGTTCACTACTAAAGAAAAATGCACCTACGGCCACCAATAAAGAGGCTGCCATGGCAAGCGGCAAACGACCTAGTTTAAAGCGTGAGCTTGCCTCAATGACATTATCAGTTGGCTGTTGCAGGTTTGCATCAGTTTGCGCTGTAAACTGTGGCTCACTATCGGGTGCTTCGTTTTCTGCATGGGCTGCGGTATTTGCTAAAATACGCTCAGCAAGACCTTTTGGCACAGGAATATCAAGTGCCTCGGCAAGCTGTGTATCAAATGCTTGCATGTCATCTATAAATGCTTGTCGCTCAGGGTGCTGCTCTGCAAAGTCTAAAAGCTCCTTCTCTGTGCTGTTTGGCTGTGCGCTAACTCGGCGACGAAACTCGAGATCATCCATTATTTTGATGCCCCTTTAAGTTGTTCATCATCACGGCTTAAAGCCTCTTTTAACTGGTTTCTGGCGCGGTATAAACGCGTCATTACGGTATTTTTATTTAAATCTAATATTTCTGCTATCTCTTCACCGGAGCAACCCATCACTACCTGTAATAGTAATGGCTCTCGATATTCATCAGTAAGCTTAGCGATTTGACGTTGGATCACTGTTTGCTCCATTTCGTCATCTAAGCTGACGCTTGTATCATCAACTAAGGTATCGTTTTCAACATCGCTATAATCAAATTGTTTGCGTTCAAAACGGCGGGCATTTTCCCGGCGTAAAATCGTCAGTAGCCATGGTTTTGCGGCTTTTTGATCTAATAATGAATCAAGCGCTCGCCAAGCACGTAAAAACGTTTCTTGGACCAGATCTTCAGCAATATTAGGGTCACGGCATAGCCAATAGGCAAAACGATATAATTCACTATGATAAACATGAACTAGTTTTTCATAGCGTGTTTTTTTCTCTGCCATATCAACTAAGACCTGACTATTCGCGTTTTTATTTCCAAGCATAAGCACTTTTTTATTTATTTTAAGTAATCCGCTGTCCAAGTGCGAGGAGAATTGCTACGCACTTAAACTCTATTTATAAAGTCCTTTTAATACAGCTTGTTGAGATTTACTCTGTCTATTACGCTGCTCTTCTAACAGATTTACAATGGCTGCCAAGTCTACCTCGGTACTATTAGGACTATAGAGGGCTGACTGCAGTTTCGCAATATGTTGACTAAGTTGAATATTATCAACGTCGAGCATTAACTTGTCTATCGCACTATGCGATTGTTTTGTCTGCTGCACCGCATAACGGTTCAATGCCTGATAAAACGCATTTATATCATTGTTTTTACTAGCCTTCTTAAGTTCATTCAGGGATGTCGATGAATCTTTTTTTAGTACTTTAGGCTGACTGCTAACAGCTGTGCGTACAGAACGGCTTCGTAACCATAAAATTAACGTGATCAGCCACAATAAATAACCAATCACGCTAACAATAACTAACCAAATAGGGATATGGCTTACCTGGATTGGTTGTGAAGTTAGCGAGCTTGGCGCTTCGGTTGTTGGTAATGCCGAGGTCGGTGCCGCAGGGGGTGGGGGGACTACGTCGTTACTGCTTGGCGTTACGGTAATGGTACGCGCTGGCAAGGTTGCATAGCTAATACGGTTAATTTTAGTGTTATACCAAGGAACGCTCACTTCTGGCAATGTATAGGTGCCAGGCAATTGTGGCAGTAGAGCATACGATGCAGTTTGTTGTGAAATAACACGGCCATCTCTGACTAAGTGGTTGTTTTCCTTTTCATCGGGATAGCTGCGTATGCCTTTTATTTCAGGTAAATCAATATCGGGTAGTTGCTCTTTGGTGATGCCAAGTGCGGTTAATGTCAGCGTTCGTGTTATTGGTGTGCCAACTTCTACTGTGTCATCCTCTGGCTGCCATTGCTCATCTAAACTGACTAACTCGCTTGGTAACCAGGCACCTTGATAGTCATTGGGAATTGGTTTTATCTCAACGTTTACATCTTCACCCAATGCTGAGACATCTAATTGGCGGTAATCTTGGCGAATTCGTCCCTGAAAGGCGGGTGCTTGAATTGTGTAGTTGCCACTTTTCTGTGGTTGTACTAAATACTCTCGCGTGATGACTAAGTAACGTTTTCCATCAATTAGTTCGTAATCTTCAGCTTGTTTACCTATTTGGCTTAGCTGCGCATCAGGCATCGTTGGGGTGCTTAAATTACCATCAAGCAACTCTTTTGCGAGGTAGAGTTTTACAGTATACAGTCCGGCTTCTTGCACGAATAAGCTGTCGCTAGAAAGCGATGCTTTGATAAATATATCGTTGTTTTGCTCAGCATCTTGGCTACGCTGGGCAACTTTTAACTCTATGGGATCAGAGCTGACACCGGCTACAGTGAATGCGGGGATAGTATAATTCCCAGCATCGCGAGTCATTAGTTTAACAGACCAGTTTGTTTGTTTTGAAATACTGCCATTAATAATATTGGTACGAGTGCTAACAGTCGTTCGGCCAACAACAAAGTCTTTTAACAGCACCGATGTATCTGGTTGGTCATCTTTAATATTGTCGTCCGCACTGATACTGAGCATAAAAAATTCACCCGCTAATACGGGGTTTTTATCAACACTGGCTTGTAGTTGTGTAATCGCCCACGAGGGCATAGCGCTGATAAGCAATAAACAACAGATTAATCGCATTACCATGATTTTTCGACTCCTTGTGGACGGCGTTGATAGTTTCGTTTTTGGGCTTCTAATTGCATTTTGTTACGTAATAAAATAGCGGGATCATCGGGCACTTTGCGCAACAACTGACTCAATTGTTGCGCTTTCTCTTTTTCTTCATTAGTCAGCTCAGCGGTGTGTGCTTGCATGGCTTGCTGTTTGGCCGCTTCTTCAGCCTGTTGCTGTTGTTCAGGACTCAGTTGTGCTTGTGGTTCATCATTTTCGGGTTCATCTTTTGCTTCGCTTTGAGCATCCGTTTGTTGTGCGTCATTCTCATCAGCTTGCTCAGGCTCAGCTTCCATTTGCGGGTCATTTTGTTCATCAGATTGCTGGCCTGATGGTTTCCCATCTTGTTGCTCATCACTTTGCTGGGATTCATCATTTTGTTGAGATTGTTCATCCTGATCGGCTTGCTCACCTTGTTGTGATTTATCTTTATTTTGCTGATCTTGGCCTTGCTCGCCATCTTGAGAGTCTTGGTCTTGATTTTGTTCGCCGTCTTGACCTTCTTGCTGTTGTTGCTGCTCCTGCTGCTGCAGTAGTTGCTCAACTAATGCTTGATTTTCCTTTGCTTGAGTAAAGTTATCTTGCAACTGTTGCGCTTGCTGGTAGGCGTTAATGGCTTCTTCTAGTTTGCCTGCTTTGGCTAGGGCATTGCCGTAATTATATAAACCAGTGGGGCTTTTATCCTCGCTAAATTGGGCTAATGCCGCATCAAAATTCCCTTGCTGATACAGTGCCGCGCCTTTTAATTGACTTGAATCAGCAGTCGCAGCTTGTTCATATTCACCTTGTTGATATGCATCTAGGGCACGTTGATCTTGGTTTTTAAAGAGTGTTGGAAGCGCTACAGCATACGCATTTTGTTGTGGTAAAAAGCACACCACTAAAAATGCAGCGGCAAATGCACCACGGCGAAAAATCCACATCATCATTGGCAACAATATGAACAGGCCATAGATCCCAGCATCTATACGCCATAATGCTTGGCTTTGTTTTTCATTTTTAAGCACTTCACTATTTGCACTGGGTGCAAATGTTTGAATATCCCGAGCGCTGGGCTGGTATGTGGTAAACTTACCACCGCTATTTTTAGCCAAGCTATTAAGTAAACTTGTATTGATAGTTGGCACCACGATTTGCCCGTAACTGTCTTTTAAAAATCCCCCCTCAGGAAGCTTGATTGGCGCACCTTGCTCTGTTCCAACCCCATAAATATTTAAGCGATACGGGTTATTGCCGGTAAATTGACTAATGTCATTTTGTTCACTTTGCTCAATCCCATCGGTCACTAAGATAATGTCACCTTCAAGGTAACCTGCTTGGGTCAATAGCTCTTTGGCAGTATCAAGGCCTGCCAGTACGTTAGAGCCTTTATCGGGCATAATATCTGGGCTTAAGCTTGGGATCAGGTTCTCGAGCGTGGTAGCATCGGTGGTTAAGGGTGAAATCGTATACGCAGTGCCCGCATACGCGACTAAAGCGGTATCACCTTCTTTGAATAACTTAATCATATCCAGTGCTTTAAAGCGTGCTTGCACTAAACGACTAGGCGCTATGTCGGTACTGTACATAGACAGCGACATATCCATTACAATCACCCGGGCATTTTTACTTTGAAATACTGGTACTTGTTTTTCTTCAAAACTAGGACCTGCGCTAAAAATAACGGCTAACACTGCAAATAATGCAATTAGCCACATAGGTTGGCTATGTTGTTGAGTATTGTTGCTGATCACAAACTTTGCTAAATGAGGAGCAATTAACTCAGCTTGCTTAGCATTTTTGTGTTTTAACATTGCAATAGCAAATACGACACACACAGGCACTAATAGCCACAAAACGGTTGGTCGGATAAATTCAAAGTCCATTAGGCCTCCTGTCTTAGTGTTTTTGCGCTAATAAACATAATGCGTAAAGCAATCAAACCCAGTGCAATTAATATAGGGAAATAGAATAAAGCGCTTTGTGGGCGAAACGTTTGCTCGTCAGCACTGATGGGCTCTAGTTTATCTAGCTCTTGGTAAATTTGTTGTAAGCCCGCAACGTCTTTAGCACGAAAATACAGACCACCGGTTTGTTCTGCAATGCGTTTTAATAATCTTTCATCTAGGCTGCCGCCGCTCATGCCACCCATATTAAATAAGCTAAAACCGCGAGGGTTATCTGAGCCTACCCCTATGGTATAGACTTTTATGCCTTCTTCACGAGCAAGTAATAGAGCTTCTTCTGGATCTAAATTGCCCGCTGTATTTTGGCCATCGGTTAATAGCACCACGATACGGTTACTTTCATCTTTATTAGCAAAGCGTTTTACTGATAAACCTAGGGCATCACCGATAGCTGTTGCACGGCCAACTAAGCCAATTTGCGTTTCAGAGAGCATTTGGCTCACTGTTTTTACATCCCGTGTTAGTGGTGTTTGTAAAAAGGCCGTATCGCCAAATAAAATCAGTCCTAAACGGTCACCTTGGCGCTGCTCAATAAAGTCACTTAACACTGCTTTTACCATGGTTAAACGGTCAACATATTGGCCTTGATATGCCATATCTTGCTCGGTCATAGATCCTGATAAATCTACTGCGAGCATGATATCGCGGCCTTCATTAGGTAACGTAATTGGTTCGTCAAGCCAAGTTGGGTTGGCCAGTGCACTCACTAATAAAGCCCAGATCAGCCACTCGAATGCGCTAATACTGCGGGTGTGTTGATGAGCGACTTGTGTGGCTAAATTATGTTTGGCAAAACTTGGAATACGTAATCGGGTATTTCCTTCAGTGTGAACAGGCTTTAAAAAGCGCAATAACCAAGGTAGTGGTAATAATATAAAGAGCCAAGGCCAGCTAAATTCAAACATTCAGTGGCTCCTTTAATTTAAATTGTGAGATGGCGAGTTTTAATTTATTTGCCAGCGCACTCTGCTCACTGTTTGCTTGATAAAGGCTCATTAGTTCACCTTCAGTAAATTGTTGTCCGGTCAGCTTATTAATAGTTTTACACCATTGCTTTGTGCCTTGTGATGCTGCGCTTTGACCGTAGTAATGTAAAACCAAACGCTTGATTAAAATATGTAACTGTTGAGCATCGTCATCATATTGATTACTCAATAGCACAGCGTGTCGCTTGGCTTTTTTAAATTGGTAGGTTTGATACAACTTATAACCTGTAAAGCTAATAGTAAGTAGCAGTATGGCAATAATGACCCACCAAATGGGGGCCAAAGGCCACCAAGACACCTGAGTTGGGACAATGACATCATGTAGGCCATCTAAAGGAGAGGTTTGCATGTTACTTTCTCACTAATTGCAGCTCAAGTGGTGTGGCTGCATTGAATGATATTAAATTAAGACCCGACTTAGTTAAGCGCTCTAAACGTGCAGCAAAGGCTTGTGCAGCAGTTTTAGCAAACTTATCTCGAAAGCTTTTATCCATCAGTGGCAGGGCAAAATCACTGCCGTTGGCGCTGACCGTAACGGTTTGTTTAAACGCTGGAAGCTGGTGTTCGAATGGATCGCTAATATGGCAGCCGATCAACTCGCAGTGCCGACTGAGTATTTCGAGTTGTTTAAAACTGGCATCATCGAGGGCGCTAAAATCAGAGACTAAATACACTAAGCTGCCCGGTTTGGCTAAGTGGTTTAAGCGTTTTAGGTTATCGCTTAGTTTATTAGTGGCAACGTCGTCAATTTGGCTCAGGGCTTGGTGGTGACTATCACATAAATTGTGACACAGTTTTAGTACCGCCTTTTCACGTGCGCTGGGTTTTAGCTCTAAATGACCGTGTTGATTAAACACAATACCGCCAATGCGATCGCCACGCTGGCATGCTGACCATGCAACTAAAGCACTAATATGTGCCGCCTGCACAGATTTAAGTAACAGTTTAGAACCAAATAACATGGAATTAGAAAAGTCGGTAAACACAAATACAGGGCGTTCTTTTTCTTCTTGAAAAAGTTTTGTGTGGGTTTCACCGGTGCGAGCTGTAACCCGCCAATCAATTGAGCGAATATCATCGCCGTGTTGATAATGGCGTACTTCGGCAAATTCCATACCGCGACCTTTATGGGGAGCAAGATACTGACCGGTTAGACTATTTCTGATCTTAACTTTTGGAGCAAGCTCAAGTAAGCGGGCTTTCGCTTTGTAATACATGAGCTCTTTTAACCCTAAGTCGACCCCATGGCTATGACTTAAACGGAGCCACTGTTGATTATCTAATTGCTTTTGCATGGCTTATGGTACGGCAACGAGTTCTAGAATACGGCTAATAACCTGATCTTTAGTAACACCATCAGCTTGTGCTTCATAACTTAAGATAATGCGATGGCGCAGCACGTTATGTAGTACAGCTTGAATATCATCGGGGGCAACAAAATCACGGCCTTGTAACCAAGCATGTGCACGGGCACATTTATCAAGCGCGATTGTCGCACGTGGACTTGCGCCATACTCAATCCAGCTGCCCAGTTGCGCATCCAATTTAGCCCCTTCACGGGTGGCAATGATCAATTGCACTAAATATTGCTCAAGCGGCTCAGCTAAATGCAGGCCTAAAATTGCTTTGCGTGAAGCAAATAAGTCACTTTGGCTAATTTGTTGTGCTGGTGCTTGATGCTCGCTCAGTGCTTCACCGCGGGTAAGGCGTAAAATATCAAGCTCATGTTCTGCGCCTGGGTAGTCAATGCTCAAGTGTAATAAAAAGCGGTCTAATTGCGCTTCAGGAAGGGGGTAAGTTCCTTCTTGTTCAAGCGGGTTTTGAGTAGCCATAACCATAAATAAGTCAGACAGTGGGTAGGTATTTTTGCCAACGGTAACCTGACGTTCAGCCATGGCTTCTAATAATGCTGATTGTACTTTCGCAGGAGCACGGTTAATTTCATCGGCTAAGATGAGGTTATGGAATAAAGGGCCTTTTTCAAACACGAATTCGCTGGTCTGTTGACGATAAATATCAGTACCCGTGACGTCAGCAGGTAATAAGTCTGGGGTGAATTGTACGCGTTGAAATGAACCCTCTACGCCTTTTGCTAGCGCATTAACAGCTCGGGTTTTAGCAAGTCCAGGAGGACCTTCTACTAATAAGTGGCCATCGGCTAAAATAGCGATAAGGAGTGCTTGCGTTAGTTCTGGCTGGCCAATAATTTGGCTGTCTAAATAAGTTTTTAATTGTGAAAATACGTTAGTGGCCATAGTAAAAAAACTGTCCTGATTAGCAAGGTTTATAAAAAGCTTTAATGGTTATTGGGATTATTGTTCTATAACACAAGTGTTAGACTTAAATTTACAAAATAGTTCGTTATTTTTTAACGATTTTTACCCTAGCACACAAATCACACTATTTTTTGTAAATACGTTAAAAAAAGCCTATTGTTGGTAACTAATTATACTATTTTCAATTTCGCTATTGGCTTTAGTACACGGGTTGTTTAGAATCGAGGAAAACAAACAGGTCAGACCTGTCAGCGGGAGAGCATTAATGTCTGAGCAAAACATACTAAAAACAGCAAAGGGCGATCGTATCGCCATCGTCAGTGGTTTACGTACGCCGTTCGCTAAGCAAGCGACAGCATTTCACCATGTACCGGCTCTTGATATGGGTAAGTTAGTGGTTAACGAAATGCTTGAACGTCTTAATTTTAATAAATCTGAAATTGATCAACTGGTATTCGGTCAAGTGGTGCAAATGCCAGAAGCACCTAATATCGCCCGTGAAATCGTATTAGGAACAGGTATGCCGGTTTCTGTTGATGCGTATTCAGTATCACGCGCTTGTGCGACTAGTTTTCAAGCGATTGCCAATGTGGCCGAGTCAATCATGGCAGGCTCCGTGCAAGTGGGTATCGCCGGTGGCGCTGATTCGTCATCTGTACTCCCCATTGGCGTGAGTAAAAAATTAGCGGGTAGTCTGGTTGATTTAAATAAAGCACGTACCTTAGGTCAGCGTTTAAAAATATTTTCAAAGCTGCGCTTAAAAGATTTACTCCCTGTACCGCCAGCCGTTGCAGAATATTCTACCGGTTTATCGATGGGGCAAACAGCTGAGCAAATGGCAAAAACCCATAATATTAGCCGTGAAGATCAAGACGCTTTAGCACATCGCTCGCACACACTTGCTAGCCAAGCATGGGCTGATGGTAAACTTGCTAATGAAGTAATGACTGCGCATGTGGCGCCGTATAAAAGCTTTATCGAGCAAGATAACAATATTCGCCATAACTCAACCGTTGAAGGCTATGCTAAATTAAAGCCGGCTTTTGACCGTCAACATGGTTCTGTAACTGCTGCAAACTCAACACCATTAACAGATGGTGCCGCAGCGGTATTAATGATGAGCGAAAGCAAAGCAAAAGCGTTAGGCTATAACATTTTAGGTTACGTACGTAGCTTTGCATTTTCTGCAATTGGTGTGCATGAAGACATGTTGATGGGACCTGCACACTCAACGCCTATTGCATTAGATAGAGCAGGAATCACACTGGCAGATCTTGATTTAATTGAAATGCATGAAGCATTTGCCGCGCAAACCTTGGCGAACATGAAAATGTTTGCCTCAGACAAGTTTGCTCAGGAAAAGCTTGGCCGTAATAAAGCCATCGGTGAAATTAACATGGATAAGTTTAACGTGATGGGCGGCTCGCTTGCTTATGGTCACCCATTTGCGGCCACCGGCGCACGACTTATCACCCAAAGTTTACATGAACTTAACCGTCGCGGCGGTGGTTTAGCCCTTACAACAGCTTGTGCGGCTGGTGGATTAGGTGCAGCCTTTGTATTGGAGAGTGCGTAATGACAGATTCAGTATTTAGTTTAGAAATAGATGAGCAAAAACTTGCTGTTGTAACTATCGACGTGCCGGGTGAAAAAATGAATACCCTGCGCGACAGCTTTGCAGATGACTTGCAAGCATTGCTTACTGATGCAAAGCAGCAATCAGTAAAAGGCATGGTATTTATTAGCGGTAAAAGTGATAACTTTATCGCCGGTGCTGATGTAAAAATGCTCGATAATGTTGAAAAGCGTGAAGATGCATTAGCAATTAGTGAGCTGTGCCACCGTGCTTTTTTTGATATGAAAAAATTGCCGTTTCCCACTGTAAGCGCTATTCATGGCCCAGCATTAGGCGGTGGGTTAGAGTTCGCGTTAGCCTGTGATTACCGCGTATGTACCGACAGTGATATTACCAAACTAGGCTTGCCCGAAGTACAGCTTGGCTTGTTACCAGGTGGTGGGGGTACACAACGATTACCTAAACTAGTTGGCTTGCAAAAAGCCTTAGAGTGGACCTTAACAGGTAAGCAAATACGCGCTAAACAGGCTAAAAAGTCGGGTTTAGTTGATGACTACGTACCACAAACTGTGTTGTTACGTGTTGCTAAAGAGTTTGCCTTAAAAGGCAAAGCTAAAGCGAGTAAACCAAAACTTGACCGTTTAAGCCAATTGCTTGAGTCAAACCCATTTGGTCGCAATATCATCTTTAAAAAAGCGCAAGAAAATGTGCTGAAAAAAACCGGTGGTCATTATCCTGCGCCACTGGCGATCATCAAAGCAATACGTGCAAGTGTTGAGCTTGATGAACTCAAAGCCTATAAAACAGAGGCTGAAGGGTTTGCTACGTTAGTAATGAGCAGTGAGTCTAAGTCATTACGTGGGATCTTTTTCGCTACCACCGAAATGAAAAAAGAATGGCGTAACGAGGATGCACCTGCAATCACCAAAACAGCTGTACTGGGTGGCGGTTTAATGGGCGCTGGTATTGCACATGTTAGTGCCGTTAAAGCCGGTGTGCCAGTGCGTATTAAAGATGTAGCCGAGCAGGGCATTAGTAATGCCATGAATTACAGCTATAAGATTTTAGATAAAAAGCAAAAACGCCGCATTTTATCTAAAGCTGACCTGCAACAAACCATGAGCAAAATTACCGGTACTACTAATTACAGTGGCTTTAAGCACATTGATTTGGTGATCGAAGCGGTATTTGAAGACTTAAGCCTTAAACAAGGCATGGTGGCGGATGTTGAACGTGAATGCCAAGATAACACTATTTTTGCGAGTAACACCTCATCATTGCCGATCTCACAAATTGCAGCAGAAGCTGCCCGCCCAGAGAATGTAATAGGCTTACATTATTTCTCACCGGTTGAAAAAATGCCATTGGTTGAAATCATCCCACACGAAGGTACTTCACAAGAGACCATCGCGCGGATTGTAAACTTTGCCCGTAAGCAAGGTAAAACGCCGATAGTGGTAAAAGACAAAGCAGGATTTTATGTAAACCGTATTCTTGCCCCGTATGTGAATGAAGCGGCTAACTTATTACTTGCTGGTGAGCCTATCGAGAAGATAGATGCGGCACTTGTTGAATTTGGTTTCCCAGTTGGACCACTTGCTTTACTTGACGAAGTGGGTATTGATATTGGCTCTAAAATTGCCCCAATACTTGAAAAGGAACTGGGCGATCGCTTTAAAGCCCCTGATGCATTTTCACGTTTGATTGATGCTAAACGCTTAGGCCGTAAAACGGGTCGCGGTTTTTATCTTTATGATAAAAAGAGCAAAAAAGTGGATGAATCAGTCTATGAATTGTTAGGTGTTAGCCCATCGCCACGTTTAAACAAAAGTGAAATTGCGAAACGCTGTGTATCGCAAATGCTTAATGAAGCTGCTCGATGTTTAGATGAAGGCATTATTGCCAGCCCGCGTGATGGTGATATTGGTGCTATATTTGGTATCGGCTTCCCGCCGTTCTTAGGCGGTCCATTTAGTTATATGGACAAGTTGGGCGCGGATAAAGTCAGTTCAGAAATGGCCACTTTTGCAAACTATAATGCGGTATTCGCCCCGTGTGCACCATTAGTTGCGATGGCGGATACTGGCGCAAGCTTTTATCAAGTCACGCCTGTTCAACATGCTAAACCTGCAAATCAACAAGAGGTAGTGCAGGACGACGTTACTGCAACAGAGAGTCCTACGGTCACATCCAATGACACGGATAATGAACAGCTTGATGAACAAAATACACCAGTGTTAGCAACTGATAGCGAAGAAGTGGCAGAACCTGATACTGCAGATAGCAGCAAAGAAAAGAAATAGTCTTTGAGCTTTATTTGTTATAAGAACGCACTTTAAGTGCGTTTTTTTATGCTTATTGATTGATATAATACCAATCGACTTAAATATTTAACCATTCTAGCGGGCTAAATAAAGCGCTAACTGCGTTATAAATTTTTCATGTAGAACAACTACATGTCAAAATTTATGCCTTGTTATCACTGTATTTATCTGTCGCTATAAATGGTCAGTAACTTAACACGATTGGTATAATCACTGTTCAGCGGTCG
>NZ_PNDT01000001.1:0-65119 GCF_005886375.1 Pseudoalteromonas sp. S1727 | reverse complement strand
TCCAGCTGAGCTATGCGCCCATTCTTTACAATACAAGCAACCATTTATAAAAATAAATGGCGGAGAAGGAGGGATTCGAACCCTCGATAGAGCTACAAACCCTATACTCCCTTAGCAGGGGAGCGCCTTCGGCCACTCGGCCACCTCTCCGTCTTGTGGGGCGTATAATAAAGATTTCAAAAAATATGTCAAACACTTTTCTTGTTTAAAATGACTGTATGGTTAGAGAACATCCATAAGCGCTAAAAAAGAGTCAACTCTGCTTGATAATTAATCATGTTATGGGTTTTTTACTTCGGCAGATACACCTAATACAGGTACCAATTCATCGGTTAATTGCTCGAGATATTGATCTTGATAACCTAGTTGCTGAAACTCAGCAATGCATGCTCGATAATAGGCTTCTCTTTGTAACTCTGTACTAAATGCGTTATTGGGTAACTCAGGTTTTTTATCTTTCATGTAAAATCCGTTTATATAAGTCCTTTAGACTGCCCAGCTATAAAAAAACAATGCTTTATTCTGCTTTTCAAGCACCTAGTTTAGCTAAACCTAGAAATAATGCTTGTTGATTTTTTACTTTTTTTTAAATTAATTTTTATCGCTTATTAATTCAATGCCTTAAATAAAAGTTCCTACTTAGTTATTTGCCATTGAATGGTCAATTTTTACTACCAATACAAAAACGCCGCTAAAAAGCGGCGTTTCAAAACTATTTTAAAAATAGATTTAGTCAGCTTGCGGACGCATGTGTGGGAACAAGATAACATCTTTAATCGTTGATGAATCAGTAAACAGCATTACTAAACGATCGATACCGATACCTTCACCCGCTGTAGGTGGTAAGCCATACTCTAGGGCGCGAATATAATCTTCGTCGTAGTGCATAGCTTCATCATCACCTGCGTCTTTCTCTTCAACTTGACGAGTAAAGCGCTCAGCTTGATCTTGTGCATCATTAAGCTCAGAGAAACCATTTGCAAGTTCACGGCCGCCCACAAAAAACTCAAAGCGGTCAGTAACAAATGGATTTTCGTCGTTACGACGAGCAAGTGGCGACACTTCCCATGGGTAACCAGTAATGAAAGTCGGTTGGATAAGCATGTGCTCAGCGGTTTCTTCAAAGATTTCGCATAAGAACTTGCCCGGACCCCATACACAGTTTTCAGGAATTTTAACGTGTACTTGTTTAGCGTACGCTTTTAACTCTTCAAAATGATTCTCAGGGTCGTTAAATACAGCCGCATCAAACTCTGGGTTATATTTTAAGATGGCATCTGCCATGCTTAAACGCGTGAACGGTTGGCCAAAATCGTATTCTACAGAGTCAACAACCTCACCGTTTTCGTCTTTAGTTGTGTTAACAACGATTGGGCTGCCTAGTACGTTTGTTGCAACGGTACGTAGCATGTCTTCGGTGATATTCATTAAGTCAATATAATCAGCGTATGCTTGGTAGAACTCAATCATAGTGAATTCTGGGTTGTGACGCGTTGATAACCCTTCGTTACGGAAGTTACGGTTAATTTCAAATACACGGTCAAAACCACCGACTACTAAACGCTTTAAGTAAAGCTCTGGCGCGATACGTAAGTACATATCGATATCAAGCGCGTTGTGATGAGTGACGAATGGACGCGCAGAAGCACCACCAGGAATAACCTGTAACATCGGTGTTTCTACTTCCATGAAATCACGATCAGCTAAGAAACGACGAATACCTTCAACCACTTGTGAACGAATGCGGAATGTTTCGCGGGTTGCTTCGTTAGTGATTAAATCAACATAACGTTGACGGTATTTTGTTTCTTGGTCAGATAAACCATGAAATTTTTCAGGTAATGGACGCAATGACTTAGTAAGCAGTTGATACTCTGTCATTTCTACGTATAAATCGCCTTTACCTGATTTATTAAGCGCACCTTTAACACCGATGATGTCACCGATATCTAATTGACCATACTTTTCTTTCAGATCTTTTTGCACATCTTTCGATGCATAGGCTTGTACACGGCCTTTCATGTCTTGAATCGCAAGGAAAGGGCCACGCTTTGCAAGAATACGACCAGCAATCGATACTACATGCTGCAGCTCAACTAATTCTTCTTTACTCTTATCACCAAACTCGGCCTGTAAGTCTGCCGTGTAATGCTCACGACGGAATTGATTTGGATGACCGTTGGCTGGGCAATTGGCGCGAATTGCGTCTAATTTGCCACGACGCTCAGCGATTAACTTATTTTCGTCTTGGATTTGATCAGTCATTTTTTAGCTCTTTTTTAGCTTGGTGGTTATAGGCCAGATTTTAAGCTGGCTTCAATAAATTTATCTAAGTTACCGTCAAGTACCGATTGCGTATTGCGGTTTTCAACACCGGTTCGCAAATCTTTAATACGTGAATCATCAAGAACGTATGAACGAATTTGACTCCCCCAACCGATATCAGACTTAGCATCTTCTTGCGTTTGTTTTTCAGCATTTTGCTGTTGTAACTCAAGTTCAAATAACTTTGCTTTTAACTGTTTCATCGCTTGTGCTTTATTTTTATGCTGCGAACGTTCGTTTTGGCATTGCACTACGGTATTGGTTGGTACGTGAGTGATACGTACTGCTGATTCGGTGGTGTTAACGTGCTGACCACCAGCACCTGATGCACGGTAAACGTCAATGCGTAAATCAGCTGGGTTAATATCAATTTCGATATTATCGTCAATCTCAGGGTAAACAAATGCAGAAGCAAATGATGTATGACGACGACCACTTGAGTCAAACGGACTTTTACGTACTAAGCGATGTACGCCTGTTTCTGTGCGTAACCAGCCATAGGCGTATTCGCCAACGAAGCGCACAGTCGCCCCTTTAATACCTGCTACATCACCGTCTGTCGCTTCGACTAGCTCAACTTTAAAGCCTTTGGCTTCACCCCAGCGTAAATACATGCGTAATAGCATGTTACACCAGTCTTGTGCCTCAGTACCGCCAGAGCCTGACTGTAAATCAAGGTAAGCATCATTTGCGTCATGTGCCCCTGAGAACATACGGCGAAACTCTAAGCCTTCAAGTTGTTCATTGAGATCTTTAAGTTCACTTTGTGCTTCTTCAAAAGTATCAACGTCTTCAGCTTCTACCGCGAGTTCAACTAACCCTTCGACATCGTCAGTGCCACTGACTAGATTGTCGATAGTTTCTACAACCGCCTCTAATGCTGACTTTTCACGGCCCAGCGCTTGTGCACGCTCTGGCTCATTCCACACGGCTGAATCTTCAAGTTCGGCGTTAACTTCTTCTAAACGTTCTTGTTTAAGAGCGTAGTCAAAGGTACCCCCGAAGCAATTCAGTACGTTCGCGAATTTCCTTGATTTGATTAATCACAGGATTCACTTCAAACATGTACCTTACTCCAAAATGGCTGATTACGAGCGTCAAATCGCCCATAAAATTCTTTAAATAGTAAAAACGCCCGATTTTAACAAAAAACCGCGCGTTTTATTAGTATTTTATGCATCGATAATAAATATTTTTTATGGCACTTTTTGCAGCTCTCTGGCGATCAACTGCAAAGAAAACTTGCCTCTAAACTCATTAATATCCAATTGGTAAGCCAGTTTAACAAAACGTGCCTCTGTATCAGGCCACGCTCGGACATCAACACCAAATGCTATGGCATCCACTAAGCGACCGCTGCGGTGCTTGAGTACTAACTTAAGATGTTTTTCGCCAACGATACGTTGCTGCACAAGCTCAAAAGTGTGCTCAAATACAGGTTCTGGAAACTGTTGCCCCCATGGCCCTGCTTGCTTAAGTAAATTGGCAAACTCCATACTAAAGCAGTCATCGGTAAGTTCGCCATCGGTTAAAATAATACAGCGTTTATGCTCTTCGCTTAGCTGCGCACTGACTGCCATTTCAAACTCACGCTTAAACTCACTAAAATGTTGCTCATTAATAGTCAGCCCCGCTGCCATAGCATGACCACCAAATTTACTGATCAAGTGAGGATGCAAGGTATTTAAACGCTCGAGTAGGTCCCGCATGTGCAATCCTTCAATCGAGCGGCAAGAGCCTTTTATTTCACCGTTGTCGCCACCTGCAAAAATAACCGTGGGGCGGTGGTATTTTTCTTTTAAGCGCCCCGCTAAAATGCCTATGACACCTTGGTGCCAGTCACCTTGATATAAACAAATAGCATCAGGGGTTTGCTCATCACTAAAAGCCAGCTTATCTAATACTGCTTGTGCTTCTAGTTGCATGCCCTGCTCTATCTCACGGCGTTCATGATTTAGGCTATCTAGCTCACCCGCTATACGACGAGCCTGGTTTATATCTGTAGCAAGTAAGCAGGCTATACCTAAACTCATATCATCTAATCGCCCTGCGGCATTCAAGCGAGGCGCTAACGAAAAACCAAAGTCACTCGCACTTAACCGTGCGGCGTTACGATTAGCCACTTCGATTAACGCCGTAATGCCAGGGCGAGTTTTGCCACTGCGAATACGTGCTAAGCCTTGGTGTACTAAAGTTCGGTTGTTGGCATCCAGTGCCACAACATCAGCAACCGTGCCAAGCGCCACAATATCAAGTAAGTCAGCGAGATTTGGTGGTGATTGTTGCTCAAAATACCCAGCATCACGCAGTGCACTTCTCAGCGCTATTAGTAGATAAAATGCAACCCCTACTCCGGCAATGGATTTCGATGGAAAGTCGCAGTCATGGCGGTTGGGATTAACAATTGCATCGGCATTGGGCAGTTGTTCCCCCTGCAAGTGGTGATCAGTAACCAGCACTTTAATACCTGCATCTTTAACAATCGCGATCCCCGCGATACAGGAAATACCATTATCTACAGTGATCACGAGATCAGGCGCCATGCTCACTATTTGCTCCGCCAATGCGGGGCTTAAACCATAACCTAGGCTAAATCTATCTGGCACTAAGTAATCTAAGTTGATAAAACCAAACATGGCTAAGCCTTGCATTAAGGTTGCAGTACTTGTTGCGCCATCGGCATCAAAGTCGCCAACAATCAAAATTTTACTTTGCGCATGTAATGCGTGTTGGAGTAGCTCTGTGGCTTTATCTATGTCTTTAAATAATTTGAAGTTGTGTAACGTCGCTGCGCTATTATCTAGCTCATTAGCGTGGTTTACTTGGCGGCTAGCATAAATTTGTTTAATAACAGGGTGTAAATGATTTGGCAGGTGTGAATCATCATGATGGTCACGGGCAACAATTAATTTCTTCATGCAAACGCGGTACTTTTAATTAAAGAATAAAGACAAAAAAAGGCCTTAACGGCCTTTTTATAAAAATCAAATAGTTATGATGATTTATTCGCTTCTAGTGCCGCAGCTAATGCCGCAGCAGGCTGGTAGCCTGGGATCATCGTACCATCTTCTAAAATGATCGCTGGTGTGCCGTTAATACCAAAACTTTGACCAAGCTGATAATGTTCTGCCACTGGTGCATGACAACCCGCCATTACTTTAGTATCAGCACCCGATTTAGCTGCGGTCATTGCTTCTTGCTGATCTTTCGCACACCATACATTCATTAAATCGGCATAACCTGAACCTTGTAAGCCACCACGAGGAAATGCTAGATACTTAACTGTGATACCGGCTTCAAGTAAATCATCCAGTTCACGGTGTAATTTACGGCAATAACCGCAGCTAATGTCGGTAAATACAGTGATACTGTGCTTCTCATTTTTAGCTTTATAAACAATCATTGAATCTTCATATTGCGCTAAACCTTCTTTGCGTACACCATTTAGTGCTTGCTCTGTGAGGTTATTACGATTGTTTAAATCAATTAATGTGCCTTGCATTAAAAACTGACCATCAGGGCTTGCATAAAGCACACCTTTGTCGGTGATCAACTCCTTTAACCCCGCCACTGGGCTTGGGTTAATTTGCTTAACGGTAACACCTAGCTCAGCAAATTTAGTAACGATTGGATCATTGGCATCAGGAATGGCTACAACGCCATTAGCAAACGCACTTAAACTGGTGCCTAACATCGCACCGGCTAATACTAACTTTTTCATAATTGTTCTCTTATATCCTGATAATTCTTAACTACTCAGACCGCCTAACCACAGAAAACTTTCACTATGCACGCGGATGATGTTGCTGATGTACCGACTTTAACCTTTCATTAGCAACATGTGTATAAATTTGTGTGGTTGATAAATCACTATGCCCTAACATCATTTGTACAACCCGAAGATCTGCACCATGATTTAATAAATGCGTTGCAAACGCATGACGCAAAGTATGAGGCGACAATGGCGATTCAACTGCTGCCAAAATAGCATAGTGTTTAATACGATGCCAAAAAGTTTGTCGGGTCATACCCACTCCGCGCTTTGACGGAAATACAAAGTCGGTGGCATGTTTGATCATTTGTGCACGACCCACCTTTAAAAACTGCTCCAGCCAGTACATCGCTTCTTCGCCAAGTGGCACTAAACGCTCTTTGTTGCCTTTGCCTTTGACAAACACCACTGATTGGCGCAAATTAATTTGCTCCATTCGCAGCCCTACCAATTCGCTCACCCGTAATCCTGTCGCGTATAATAGTTCCAGCATGGCTTTATCACGCAAGCCCATAGGCTCTTCAACATTCGGGGCAGCTAAAAGCGCTTCTACCTCGTTTTCAGATAAGGTTTTAGGGAGTGACTGGCCAGCTTTAGGCTGAGCAATATTCACCATTGGCGAATCGGTAATCTTTTTTTCGCGTACAAAATACTGATAAAAACGTTTCAGTGCACTAATGCTACGCGCAGTACTGCGTGGCTTTAAGCCTGAATCAACACGATGCGCTAAGTAACTTTCAATATCTTGCCCTGTCACTGTGAGTAAATCTTGGCCTTCTAAAAAGTGGCAAAACTTATCTAGGTCACTACGATACGCTGCGAGTGTATTATCACTTACATGTTGTTCTAAATAGAGGTTATCTAAAAAAGATTCTAGGTAATCGCTATTACCAAGCAATTCGTCGTGATCTGTATTGGCTGAGCCCAATGGCTCATGATCAGGTAACGTTGTCACAGTTATTCTCATAGTTATCAAGGTATCAATTAATAATACCTTACGGTAAACTTCAGCCTATCATATCAGGCAAACACACAGTGATAAATACGATGCAAATTGGTTTATTTTATGGTTCTACTACATGCTATACAGAAATAGCAGCAGAAAAAATCCGCGATATTATCGGTCAAGACATTGTCAGCCTACATAACATCAAAGACGAGCCATTAAAAAATGCAGAGAATTACGACTTTATCATCTTTGGCATCTCAACTTGGGATTTTGGTGAGTTACAAGAAGATTGGGAATCAATTTGGGATGACATTAAAGGTGTTGATCTCAACGGCAAGACCATCGCTTTATTTGGCATGGGCGACCAACAAGGTTACGGCCAATGGTTTCAAGATGCGCTAGGCATGTTGCATGATGAAATAAGTAGCCAACAATTTACTTTATTAGGCCTGTGGCCAAACGACAACAGCTATGAGTTTGAAGCCTCCAAAGCACTCACCGAAGACGGCAAACACTTTGTTGGTTTAGCGCTCGACGAAGACAGCCAATACGAGCACAGTGATGAACGGATTGCTAACTGGGTTGAGCAAATCATGACTGAGTACAGCGAGACGTTATAAATCTCGCTGCTGCGACGGGACAACGAATGGCACAATTTACCTTGATCAATGGCGATATAATCGAGTTCAGTAATAACACCGTAAAACCACTGAACTGCACTGGCAGTCAACATTATGACCGCCATGGACAGCTATTTTTTATTCCTGATGCTGTAGTGCCATTTATCAATGCAGGTAAACTTGCTAATGATTTATTTAACCTATCACAACTTGCTTTCGCAAAATACGATGATACAAAAACAGAACTGCCTGTATTAATTAAGCATCAAGGGTCACTGCAAGCAATTGATGGTTTAACAATTAAACGAGAGTTTAAAACCATTTCCTTTAGTAGCGCTAATATTGATAAATCACAGGCTGCTAAGGTGTTTAAAATGTTACTCAGTGATCCTGCAATAGAGCAGATAAAACTGGATGAGGTAAAACAGCTTTTCTAAAGGGGATTTTAGATTTCAGCAAAGCGACCGAGAGCTCGCTTTGCTGACTCGTTTATTAACCCACAATCATAAACCAAACACTACTTTTTCACTTTTCAGCATTCGCGCACTTAAAAAGCTAAAGGCTGCAAATAATACCAGTGTGATCACTGTTGATAACAGTAACTGCGGTACTGGAATTGGGTTCCCTTTTATAAACTCCATCAGTGCAAATTGCTGAGCAGCTATCGGCAACCATTGCACTTTATCTGTCGCAATATCATAAGTCGTTATCATGCTTAACGCCATGGGAATAAATAACACCATAGTGACGTAAGACTGCGCTTCTTTGAATGACTTAGCCATAAAAGATACAAACACTTGTAAGCTGGCTGACATCAAAGCAATAGGCAAGCATATCGCGATACTAAACAGCATAAACTCAGGCGTAATAGTGATACTAAAGCCCATTTGCTGCCACGGCACCATTGCATATGAAAACTTAGAGACCACTAAAATGACCACTAGCCCTAACATCGAAAACGTAGTTATAGCGCCTATTTTAGCCAACACAATATGCAAACTGTGTAATGGATGACTTAACAATAACGATAATGAATTTCGCTCTCGCTCACCGGCGCTGGTATCAATTGCTAAATTCATCGCAGCATAAAATAACGCTAAAATAAGTGTTAATACAACAATTCCCAATATCATGCCCCCTTTTGAATCAGGGGTCGCTTGGTCATGTACTTCAAGAGCGATTGCACGCATCAAACTAGGATCCACACCACGAGAGACTAAACGCAAACTGGCTATTTCAGAGCTGTACAACGCGATTGCTTTTTCAACTTGGGTGATGTGCTTACGAAGCTTATCATCTGATTTATCTGCAATCAGCGTTACTGTAGCTGGACGCCCTTCACTCATTTTTTGTTGGTAGTCTTCACTGATCGTTAAGGTAATTGCTTTACGCTCATTCTCATCATGGCTGGCAAAAATATCTTGGCTATTTAGGTGAGCAATAAGTCCTGGCGCACGCTCACTATTTTCAATATTAATGTTAAGTGCTTCCGGTGAGGCTAATTGCTGCAGCAACACACTCATTAACAAGCACATACCGATTGGTGCACCTATCGCATAATACAACCCCGCCATTATGGAACGTTTATCGCGACTGGCGTCCATCACTTCTTTTTTATATAACACCTTTAATAAATTAATCATGCTGCAATCCCCTCGTCACTCCCGATCAATGCGACAAATGCTTCTTCTAACGTCTCTTTACCTGCTTGTTCACATAACGCTGCCACAGAACCTTGAGCCACCACTTGGCCATTAGCCATGATCACCACGTGATCACACAATGCGGCAACTTCTTGCATAACATGAGATGAAAATAACACACAGTGCCCTTGCGCTTTGAGGAGCAATAACAGCTCTCTTAATATGCGGGTACTCATTACATCAAGGCCGCGGGTTGGTTCATCTAAAATTATATTCAATGGGTTATGAACCACCGCCTGAGCTAGCGCTGTTTTCATCCGTTGCCCCTGCGAAAACCCTTGGCAACGACGGTCTGCAATATCATTCATCGCTAATTTATTTATCACTTCGGTAGTCGCTTGCTTAGCTTCACTGGCATTAAGGCCGCTTAGCTGTGCAAAAAAAGTAATGTATTCCCGTGGCGTTAACCGCTCATATAAGCCACAAGGATCAGGGAATAAACCCAGCTTTTGCTTTGCAGTCATTGGCTCTTTGGCAACATCAATACCGTCAATTTCTGCATTTCCGCTATCTGCCTTTAATAATCCAAACACAGTGCGTAAACAGGTGGTTTTACCTGCGCCATTAGGTCCTAACAGCCCTGTGATCTTGCCGTCTTGAGCAGTAAAACTTAAACTATTGAGCGCATTCACATCGCCAATTTTTTTAACTAAATTAGTTACTTTAATCATCACTTACTCCTTGTTAGCTGTATCTGTTAATTGCTTATTTGCAACGGCTACGCCGTTAATATTCATAAAGAACGGTTTGTCATTAGGCTCTTCAAGACAGTCTGTATCAATGTCTTGCATACTTTGTTGTGCAATAAATTTTGCGATTATTTTCGGTGCGCAGGTTTGTGAGCCAACACCATGTGTTGCAGTCGGTGCAACTAAATGAGTGGCATTTGTCATCTCAACCATTGCCAGCTCAGCCCAACTTGCTGGTGTTGCGGGATCTCGCCCACCAGATAACAGTAGCGTCGGCGTGCTGGTTTTTAGCGGCTGATAAAATGCCTTATCAACAGCTTGCACATTAAGAATAGGGCATGCGATATCAAACCCTGCAATCATTGCTTTACCCATATAAGTTTTGCCATATTCTTGGCGGGTTTGCGGGGTTAAATTTGGCCAATCTTCACCACACACAATGGCGTTATGCATCCCCATTGCTAATGCTTCGGTTAAATCGACATTCGCCATCATGCCTGCCAAAGGTGAGAAGTCACCACTTAGCGCCTTTTCGATAACCATGGGGACAATTGCCCGTTGAGCTTGGCTATAGAGTGCAAACCGTATCGCACTGTAAAACTTCATCTTTGTGATTGTAAAAGCTATAACATCGTGAGTACGAGGGTGCCTTACCTGTGTTTTTACGGGCTGTTGCTCAAGTTGTGCCAGTAATGCATGAAAGTTATTTTCTAAATTTGGGTAATGCTCTGCGCACAAAGTATCAGCTTCACAACGCTTGAATAATGCAGCCAATGAACCATCAATCGCACCGCCGATGGCCGCCAAACTTTGCTGCATAGGAACCACACCATCCAAAGTACTCGTTAGCACCGACTCTGGAAATTGACGCATGTATTCCTGAGCTATGCGAGTCCCATAAGAAACGCCAAACAAGTGAAAACCTTTATAGCCAAGTGCTTTACGTACCGCTTCAAAATCTTTAGCTGCAACTGGGGTTGTGAAATGGCTTAAGTCAATATTGAGCTTTGCTTTACACTTTTGGGTATCTTCTGCTCCCATAGCTTGAAGATCAGCAATAACATCATTAAAAACAAACTGGGTTTTTAAATCATCGCTGTCACATTGCAACTGATGCGAATAACCAGTGCCACGTTGATCAACTAATACAATATCGCGTGTTTCACGGGCAAAACGTAAGTTACGGTTAAATATAGCGGCTAAATCAATAGCCCCCTGCCCTGGGCCACCAGCAAAGCCCAGTACGGCTTCGTCTGGATTACTTGGTTTTATTGCTGGTATAACGGCAAAGTGAATATCAATCACTCCATCATTAGGATCATCAGATAAAGGCTGCGCAATACTGCCGCACATTAATCTATCTGATAGGCCTTCCATATAACATGGGGTCAGGTTGGGTGAGTTATTTGGTTTTTTTTGTGCGTATAACGCTGTTGATGCAGCCAGTAAAACTGGCATCATCGCTATACTTATCATGCTCTTACAACGATTTATTGTACTTTTCATTACGCTTTCCCTTGTTTGCATTTTACACTCAATGTGATAACTTAAACCTTAGTGTATCGGTGTATTAATGTATTAATACAGTAGAGAAAGAGTAATGTTAGAATTTATTAATGTCAACCCCAATAGTGGCGATCCCATTTATAAGCAACTACATGAGCAAATCGTGCGTTTGATTGTGGGCGGGCAAATAGCTGCGGGAGAAGAGCTTCCATCAGTGAGAAAAATAGCGGATCACTTTGCAGTTAACCCTATGACCGTCTCTAGAGCCATAGGCCAATTAGTCGATCAAGGTTGGCTTGAGCGTCGTCGCGGGCAGGCAACCAAAGTGGCAGAAAAAACAACACAACAAACGGATCAGCAAGAAACATTACTTTTCAAAGCAATTGATCAACTTATTCAGCAGGCAAAACAACTTGATGTGCCCCAAACAACCTTATCTGAATTAATAAAAAAACGGTGGGAACTATAACAATGACACAACCACTTCTTAGCTATAAAAATGTTTCTAAACATTACAATCAGCGCCATGTATTAAACAACATAAACTTAAGCGTTGAGCCTGGAATGGTGATTGGTTTATTAGGTAAAAATGGCGCAGGCAAAACAACCTTGTTACGTAGCGCGCTGGGTTTAATAAAGCCAGACCAAGGTGCAGTAGAAATATTAGGCGATTTAAGCCATCAACTAAGCGCCTGCAGTAAAGAAAAAATAGGCTATGTTGCTCAACAAACCTTTGGTTATGAAGGTTTTAAAATTGCTGACGCCTTGGCTTTACATCGTAGCTTTTACCCCAATTGGGATATGCAGTTAGAGACAAAATGGCTCGCGCGTTTTGAGTTAAACCCTAGTGATGCAATCAATGACCTATCTATCGGCCAACGCCAAACTCTCGCACTTATTATGGCGATGGCTTATAGGCCGCAATTGCTAATTTTAGACGAACCGGTTGCTAGTTTAGACCCGATTGCTCGACGCGAATTTATGAGTGACCTTTTCGATTTAGCATTAGACGCTGGCTCTGGCATTATATTTTCGTCGCATATCACCTCTGATATTGAGCGTGTTGCAAGCCACATCGCATTATTAAAAGATGGCGAGCTGCTGCTACTCGATGAGCTTGAAGTAATAAGAGATACGGTAAGAAAAGTCAGCTTTAAAGAATCGACCGTTGATCTTAGTGCATACAAGGTACTTAACCAACAGCAAAACTGTGCCATCATTTATGGCTACACTGGTGAAACTATACCTCATGCTTTAGCAATCAATACACTCTCTCTAGAACAGTTGTTTGTGGAGCTACATGGATGATGCAAGCCAGCACCCGCCCGTGGTATCAAGGAGCTGTTAACTTTTGGTTAAAAGATGTGGGGTCTGCCAGCTATTTTATCGCTGCAACTATCACCTCTTTTCTGTGCCTTATTGCTACCGGCATTGAAGAACTTATTACGTTAATGATCATGTTTTCAACTATCTGTATGTACAGTGCAATAGCGTGGCAAAGCATCAAAATGCAAGCAACTGAATGGCAGACTCTGGTTGCGGGGTACCGCGAGCATGTGATGTTTCAAGGTAAGGTATTCATAGTATTTAATAACTTAATTTCTATTTTAAGTATCATTATTGCTGGAAATATAAACCTACTTGTCACCCTCACACTTGCTAATCTTATAGGACTGATCATTTGGTTTTTGAATCGCTCATTCAGTCATTTATTTACTTCTGTGTGCTACCTTAGCTTTTTTATCGCAACATTAGTGTGTGTACTTATAGAGCAACTTCCGATTTGGTTAATCCCAGTTAATGTCGTTGCATATATCGCTATCGTGTTGGCTAATAAGAACTTTTCATCTGCGTATAAATGGCGCTCTGACTCATTAACAAATTATCGCAATGGTCTGCAATCTGGTTGGTCGCCAATTCCTAGTGGGCTTTTATCGAATTACGGCAGCTCAATTAATAAAGGGTTATTCCCACTTAGTTACTTTGTGGGTTCAGGGCTCTCTCAATACCTTATTTTGCTTACACTTTTATGCACTCTTGGTGTAGCGGTAAACTTGTTTTATAACATCACTGAGCATGTCATTTTTGTTTTAACACTGACCTTATTCGCAATTGTTTCATTGAGTTTATGGAGCAAAGTGCAAAAACATAATTCATGGGAGTTGTTATCTACCCTCCCTATCTACAATAGTAGCTATAGCGCAAAAGTCGCTCTTAGTAATAGTGTGTTAAAACTTGCTATTTTAGTGGCGATTCTGTGCTTTGTAACAGCTTCGACGCTTAGTTTAGTTAATCCAACATTTTTAATATTCAATATATTAAGCTACTCGTTGGCCTGCTCTGCGGGGGTATTACTTAGCTTTGCTATTGGTAATGTATGCAAGAATATAAATTTACTCAGCTTTTTTATGTGTATTTCTTTTGGCTTAAATATGGGCTTGGCAAACTATATGTTTGATAACGGCGACAGCGTAAGCAAACTCACTCTAATGGTGGCTTATACTCTCGCGATGGCTGCAATAAACCGTTTTACAGCTCGATATTTATAGTAAATTGCCCTATTCATTAATAGGGCATTCTCAATCAAAATATAAAGCGTTACTGTAAGCGATAAAGTGATAATTCGCTTTTGCATATTTGCTGCGTTAATATCAAACTACAATTAGTTAACAACTAAAACCATAATTCAAGGAGCACGAAATGTTTAATGCTAGAGTAGCATTACCACTTTGCATTACATGGTTGTTACTCAGCTGCACGACCTGCGCTTTCGCAGTGCCAATAAAGACAGAACTCAATAAGAGAAGCATCACCATAAGCGCGGGGGAATGGCCGCCATTTTTGAGTGAGTCCCTGCCTTTTGAAGGCGTTGTTGCCCATCTTATCAAAGATATTTTTAGCGAGGCAGGGATCCAAGCTAACTTTACTTTTTTACCATGGGGTCGTGCTTACCATGACACCTACAACGGTAAGTATGCAGCAACTGCGGTTTGGATGTTTAGTAAAGACAGGGTCAAGAACTATAATTATAGCGATGCGGTGCTCAGGGAAAAGTTTGTATTTTTTTATAAAAAAGATAACCATTTTGAATGGCACAATTTTCACGATCTTCGAGGCCTTATCATAGGCGGAGGACTAAATTACAGCTATGGCCCTGAGTTCGATAAAGCTGTTGCAGAAGATATATTCGACTTATCACAGGTAAGCAGTACAGAGCAAAACTTTCGTCGCTTATCAGCAGGCCGAATAGATGCCTTTGCGCAAGAGATAAATATAGGTTATCACATACTCAACAATCAGCTTCCTGAACTTGCTGAAGCTATCACCCACCACCCTCAGCCCATCCTCCTCAATAACAGTTTTTTGCTGTTTCCAAATAATGCGGAGCAAAGTAGTGAGCTGCTTAAAATATTCAATTTACACTTACAGCAGTTTAAACAAGATGGCCGTTATCAAGCTTACTTTAAAGGCTTAGAGCAAGGTGATTATCACCCTATCAAGCCTTAAAGTAATACCAATCATGTTAAGTTGCGGAGCATTTATAGCGACAGATAACTGGAGTGATAACAAAGCATAACTTTTTATATAAAGTTGTTATTTTCAATGTTATTAGCGCTTTATTTAGCTCGCTAGAATGGTTAAATATTTAAGTCGATTGGTATTAATTGCATAAAAAAGCGGCATGTGATCATGGCCGCTTTAGTGCTTAAACAAACTCTTAGAAAATTAAAGTGAGAAAGTGCGTCCTACAGAAAGCACAATACGCTCATCAGCTGTATCGATATCTAAGCTGGTGTTTTCAGCTGCCACTTCAATATCAAAGCCTTCAAAACTAGTTTGATACGCAAGGCGATAGTGGTTATACGATTTACCGTCGGTATCCCATGCAAACTTATCACCATCAAGTGAATTTGAAATATCAAAACTTGCGCGCAGTGCATGATTTGGCGCAAGTTCAACAGTGTGTGCAACCATCGAAATTACGTGCCCAGCCCCTGTTCCAAAATAATCCCAGCTGTACCAAAAATTAAGCTCTGTTTGACCTAACTCACTGGCATAACCGAACTTAGTATAGGCTTCAAAATAGTTACCATCGCTTGAATTGCTTTGCCCATGATAGCTGTAATACGCTAAACCATAATCAACGCTCAGTGCATCATTTAGCTGCGCATAGCGGCCAAAATAAGCATCCCATTCAATATTAGTATCATCACCAAAATCAACATTTGATGCCCACGTACCGGCGTACATGCCTGAATCACCAAATGAATAATCAAGGCTGCCTTGAATTGCCGGATCGTTTTGCGTTTGGCTGACACCATTAAAGGTGTAATCTGACACGCCAGTAATGGTCGTTGACCAGTCAGCTAAAGCAGAAGCTGAGAAAAGTGCGAATGGCAGTGCAACTGCAAGTAGTGTTTTATGTGTTGTCATGTTAATTCCTTAGCTTACTGATTCAATTTTGGTGTAGTCAATTTTGTTATCTTTTGGCGAACTATCAATGTTACTCACTGTTTTAAATTTGCTGTAACCTATGAACGCAGCACACGCAAAAAACAAACCAATAACCAATGCCCCAACCCACTGTATTTGTAAAAAGTTTAGTTTAAATAATAGGGTTAACAATGACAGTGCCACAACATTAAGCGCAATATAGTTAAATTTACCCAAGCGCTTAACAGTCATATTCAAGTTATCAGTGTACAAGCGAATAAGTGAATCCAGTGAGTTGATCACAAATACAACGCCAACGAATACCATGGCAATATTCTTAATCCCTTCAGTCGGTATACCCGCTTCGTAGTACTGATAAAGTACACTAAACCAAATCGCAATTGGGATTGATGGGAAAATTAACATAGCGCCAAGCACTTGGTAGGTCTTTAATCCACCGACAAAACGCGAGGTAAACTGGCCAATCATGATGCTCCAAGCAAACCACCAAAATAAGTAAAACTCATGGTAATCATTAAGCGGTAAAACAAACTCATTGATGTTGCCAAAGTAATTACCGATAGATGCAAGGTTATTTGTAAAGTCAGACACTTGCCCGTTTTCACCCATAAACGCACCAAGCCACATAAAAGCAATTAGGGCAATAAATAGCCAAGTAGTTGAAATACTTAAAAAGCGCACGTATTTTATATCGGTACTAGAGTAAACAGCAAAACAAATCGCTGCAAATACAATTAAATAAAAAGTAGGAATAATCGACTCGCCATCACCTAAACTCGGTAAATACCAAGGTAAATTAGACAACAATAAAAAAGCAGTAAATGCACAAGTACCAATAATTACCACATTATTGATTAATTTAACCCACGGAATTTCGAAAAACTTCACTTTGGGTTCTATTACACAGAAATAAAAGCACGTAAGGAAATAAAATCCCCAGATCAGAAAGCCCCAATAACCAAACTCGATGGCTAATGGATTGGCAAACGCATACTCTGGGCTTGCTTTTATGTCTGCATAACCTGCAAACTCAGTCAGTGGAAACATGATCAAGCCAACGTCTAAGCCTGATGTAAATAAGATGGCAATAAAGGTAAATGTTCTAACAGGTGTAACGCCTACACACTGTACATTTCCCCATTTTACTAATATTGCGATAATTGCTAGTAGGGTAAAAATAATGCCAGCACTAAGCCATAAGGTCATAATTTGCCCCCCAAAATAAATGATAATACGTCATTTTTTCTCCGTGTGTTTTAGCCTCGCATTAACGCACCACAAACAACTTATGATGCGCGCCACTGCAAGCCCCAAAGTGCCATGCACTCCAGGTGGCCGAGTTAGATCTCCGAACTACGCTGCTTTGTTTGCCATTGTGATTCCATGGCAACCGCTGCATGCGATTTACTAAGTGGTGGCTTACCTAAAATTAAGTCTGCCGCTTTTTCTGCCACCATAATGGTTGGCGCATTTAAATTACCGTTTGGCACGGTAGGGAAAATAGATGAATCCACTACGCGTAGCCCTTCAATACCATGTACTTGCGTATTTGAGTTCACTACAGCCAGTTCATCTTCACCCATTTTACATGAGCAAGACGGGTGATAAGCGCTCTCTACTGCTTGGCGCACGAACGCATCTATTTGCTCATCGGTTTGAATCTCTTTGCCCGGCTGAATTTCATCATCGCGGAACTCATCAAACGCGCTTTGCTCAATAATTTCACGGGTTAAGCGTACGCACGCTCTAAACCCTTCAATATCATCTTGATGCTGTAAGTAGTTAAACTGAATTTTTGGTGCAACTTTGGGATCTGCTGATTGAATCGTGACCGCGCCGCGGCTTTTTGGTTTATTATGACCCACATGCACTTGAAAACCATGACCATCAAACGCGCTTTTACCATCATAGCGAATGGCCGCTGGTAAAAAGTGATATTGAATATCAGGCCATTCAACACCCGGTTTTGAACGAATAAACGCACACGATTCAAAGTGATTTGTAGCGCCAAGACCACTGCGATTTAACAACCAACGGGCACCGATAAGCCCTTTAGAAATGAGCCCTAATTTGCCGTTTAAGGTAATGGGTTGCTTACACTTGTATTGAAAATAAAACTCCAAGTGATCTTGCAAGTTTTGACCAACACCAGGTAAATGATGCTTCACTTCAACGCCTGCCGCAGCAAGTGTGTCGCTATCACCAATACCTGAAAGCTGTAGCAAATGCGGTGAGCCGATAGGGCCTGCACTTAACACCACCTCTTTGGCGGCAAATACTTGCTTAGTTTGACCATTGATACTGTACTCAACACCCGTGGCTTTTTTGCCTTCAAGCAATACTTTTTCAGCTAAAGCGCCAGTGACAATAGTTAAATTACTACGAGACTTTACAGGGTCTAAATATTCACGACTTGCCGAGCTGCGCACACCGTCTTTAACGGTCATGTGCATCGGGCCAAAACCCTCTTGTTGCCCTGCATTGTAATCATCAGTAGCGGCATAACCGGCCTGCTGACCGGCATTAATAAAGGCTTTATACAGCGGGTTGGCCATTTCATTACCGTTATTAACACCTAAAGGGCCGTTATCGCCTCGGTACTCATTTTTACCTAAATAAAAGGTTTCGGCTTTTTGAAAATACGGCAAGCATGATTGGTAATCCCAGCCCTGGGCGCCATGTTGTTGCCATTCGTCAAAATCTTTTGCATGACCACGCACATAAACCATGCCATTAATTGACGACGAGCCACCTAATACTTTACCCCGTGGGCAATGCATTTTGCGGTTATCTAAGAATGGCTCAGCTTGCGTATGAAACTGCCATGCGTATTTATCAGTGTTCATCGGAATAGACAGCGCTGTTGGCATTTTAATAAAAATGCTTTTATCACTGCCGCCAGTTTCTAATAACAACACGCGATTGTTGCTATCTTCAGATAAACGATTCGCCAGTACACACCCTGCAGAGCCTGCACCAACTATGATGTAATCATATGTTTGTGCAGTCATTAAAATGGACTCTCTATATCTGTCATACCAACGTAAATTGATTTAGTTTGTGTGTAGTGATCAAGTGTTTCAATACCGTTTTCACGGCCAATACCCGATTGCTTATAACCGCCTACTGGCATTTCAGCTGGTGAGTTACCGTAGCTATTGATCCAACAAATACCGGCTTGTAACTGATGAATAACACGGTGTGCTCGTTTAATATCTTTGGTAAATACACCTGCAGCTAAGCCTAAATGGGTATCGTTAGCACGGCGAATTGCGTCATCTTCATCATCAAACACCAGCACGCTCATCACTGGGCCAAAAATTTCTTCTTTAACGATAGTCATGTCATCGGTGCAATCAGTAAAAACCGTCGGCGCGACAAAGTAACCGTTTGGCGCAGAATCAGGTTTTAGTGCTTTACCACCCGTGAGCAGCGTAGCGCCCTCACTAATGCCCTTATCAATATAACCCATCACTAAATCATGATGATTTTTTGAAATAAGCGCACCTAAGTTTACCTCAGGGTTCATTGGGTCACCGGCAATAATATTTTGTTCAGTGCGCGTTTTAAGCTCATCAATAAATTGCTGATATACATTTTTATGTACATAAATGCGGGTGCAGTTAGTGCAAATTTCACCTTGAGTATAAAAATTACCCAGCATTGCCGCACTCACCGCTTGGGAAATATCAGCATCATCAAATACTAATAATGGCGATTTTCCACCAAGCTCCATGGTGACATCTTTAAGCGAACCTGCGGCGCTAGCCACCACTTTTTTACCTGTGCCGACTTCACCGGTGAACGATACCTTCTCGATATCATCGCTTTGTGTTAACCATTGGCCCACTTCAGCCGCGCCTTGTACCACGTTAAATACACCGGCTGGTACGCCCGCTTCCGTGAATATTTCAGCGAGTTTAATTGCACCAAGTGGCGTTTCTTCTGAAGGTTTAAAAATAAGTGCATTACCTGCAGCAAGCGCAGGGCCTGACTTCCAACACGCTATCTGCAGTGGGTAGTTCCATGCGCCAATTCCTGCGCAAATCCCTAAGGGTTCTTTGCGCGTGTAGTAAAAGTCTTCACCAACCATTTGTTGTTGGCCAACTTGCGCAGGGGCAAGGCCTGCAAAATATTCGATAACATCAGCACCCGTTTGTACATCAACACACTCGGCTTCTTGCCAAGGTTTGCCGGTGTCGAGTACTTCAATTTTTGCTAATTCATCATTGCGTGCGCGCAGTAATTCAACGGCTTTTAATAAGATACGGCTACGCTCGATAGGCGTCATTGCTGACCACATTGCAAAACCTTGTTTGGCACTTTCAATGGCTGCATTTTGTACAAACGCATCAGCGACTTCTACATGGTAAATTACTTCATCGGTGGCAGGATTTTTAACAGCGAAAGTCTCGCCGCTTTGATTCTTTAAAAAATGACCGTTGATAAAATTTTGATAAACAGGCGTTGTCACATTAAGCTCCATACTGTTTGATAAGTGAATTTACATAGCCTTTGGCTAATTGCTCGCAATGTTCAAATTGATCTACGTCTGACTTACTTAAAACCGCTCTTAGCCAAAGTCCATCAATCATGGCAGCGCATAGTTCGGCAGCACGCTTAGCATCTGCCGCACTCATTAACTTTCTAAATGAGCAAGTTAGATTGCTCAAAAGACGGCGACTATTAACGTTTTGTAAGCGGTGTAATTGCGCATCATGCATTGATTGCGCCCAAAAACTTAACCACGTCTTTGTCGTATCGCTTTGCAATTGTAAGCGCGCAAAGTTTGCCTCAACGATAAACATCAACCTTTGCTCAGGCGTTGTCGTCGTGGTGACTCGTTCAATCAACTCACGCTTCAAGTTAGATAATAAATAGCGTACCGTTGCCTCAATCAAGCCTTGTTTACCACCGAAGTAATGGCTAATAATGCCTGACGACAATCCCGCTTTTTTACTAATACTGTTAATGGTTGTGCTTTGTAATCCAAGTTCAGCAACCGACTCAATAGTAGCGTCAATTAACTGCTGACGACGGACAGGTTCCATTCCAACTTTAGGCATGCTTTTTATTAATTGAACGTTCAATAAAAATAAAGGTTAGAGTAAGTGAACTGATAATTCAAGGTTGACAAACTGTAAACAAGCTAAAATGACATCAACAAAGTGCCTCTAAGTAACTGTATTAGCTTTTATAAATTGGCTTAGAAAAAAGATGCAAAAAAAGTAGAAGTAATCTTAATTTTTGATTAGCAGTGGCGAAGTGCTGCAATATTTAGCCAAATGAACAACAGGACGAGTAACCTGCAATAGACGAAAAAGCAGCTAAGGAGTTAAATTACATAAACTAAAACTCATACCTAATAAGCTGGCTACACAAAACAGTTGAATGGCTTCTTGTTGATTAAATTGCCCTTGACTACGCGCTACATTAAGCGTGCCAAAACAGTGATCATTAAACACTATAGGCGCATCCATACAGGTAACCAACCCGCCTTCAAAAAGCATGCGACAATCCTGCTCTGTATTACCAGCTAATTGATGACATGCGATTAAAGTTTTCGTTTTAAAGACGCGTCCTGCCAAGGTGAAATCTATCGGTATAGGAATTTTTGAAGGGATCGCTTGCTTTCCTATCACTGAAACTATGCTCAAGTAACCACTTTGCAAACTCAGCGCAACACTGGCTCTATCCCAGTGAAATAAATGCGGTAACCAGCGCGCTAAAATTTTCAGCACTTCATTGCGAGTATGCTGATTTGATAGTTCAATAATCAACCGAGCTGGGAGGCTGACCTGCTCGTGATTTACATGATCAAAAAAACATGCGGCGGTTAAGTGGAGTTCATTATTTTTCATTCTGATACGTTTTTACAAGCGAATACTGCAAAGTATAGCTGCTTAAATATACTTGCACTTAATTTCTAATCCATAAATTAGCGTTCTGGCGCTCTTCACTACAGATCAAATACATTTCACATCACCCAAAAATGTAAAGGGTGTACAAAACGCTACAAATATTGGGTTGGATTTACGCAACTAAAGGTTAAAAATAAGTTAACAAATAAATTTAATTGTTAAACTTATAAAACTAAATAGACAGGCCGTTGCATGAAATTTTTCCAAATATCATTGTTCTTCATTTGTATTACTTGCAACTTATTGGCAATGGCAAATGAAAGAAGTGAGCTAAATGCGCTAGCTGCCCCAACAAAAATAAAAATTACATTAATTACCGGTGACGAGATTATTGTCACAAAAAACCTGCACACCACGACTCTTCATTTACTAGCGAAAGATGTCAGTAAGCGAAGAACCATTTCGCTCACAGAGCAACAATATTTTATTCCTCCAAAAGCACAGCCCTTAATTGATTTAGGTATTTTAGATAAAGAGTTTTTCAATATCCGTAAATTAATTAATTACGCGCTTGATGATCAACACAGCAGTACTTATCCCGTGTTAATTAAATATACCCCACCTATTGCTCAAGCAAAGTTGCTAACAGGCGCTAACAGCATAGTTTATGAAAAAATCCACACACAGTTCGTTCAGTTAAAAAAAGCGGAGTCTATCCAAACTTGGGGGGATATCAGTAAAAATTTGACCATAAAGAAAATCAGCTTAGATGAACAAATAAAGCACTATTAAAAGCCTGAACCATAAGGAGATATATGACTAAAACCACATAAAAACACGACTCATTATTGTCAATACTACAACTTATCCAGGGAATATAAAATGAACAAAAAACCAAAATTAGGCCCAGTCGCACTTGCTCTTAAAGGTGCATTATATCTAGGCTTAATGTCATCTTTAGCACCTTTCACCTATGCAAACGATGCCCAAACTGAGCTTAATAACCCAGAAAGAAACCTAAGCTTTACATTGATCACCGGAGATAAAGTCTCTGCTCGTTTAAATACAGATGGCACTATCGGTGGTATTCGTTTACTGGGAGAGAATGGAGAAGAGGCCTTTACCAGTCTTTTCAAACGGGGTGGTGAAAGCTACGTTATTCCTGCATCCGCACAAGCAAAAGTTGACTCTGGTGCCTTAGATAGAGAACTGTTTAATATTGATAAGTTATATCAAGCAGGTTATGACGACGCAAGCTCAGACTCTTTGCAAGTAATTGTTGAATATCGCGCAAATACATTAGCGAAAAAACCCTTCTCTATGGCTATGCCTGGCGCAAAAGTAAAAGCTACGTTTGAAGTTATCGACAGTGTGGTAATGACTGTTGAAAAAGACCAAATGAGCGATGTACTCAGTGGTCTATCTGCAAATACAGCCGTTGAAGGTGTGTGGCTTGATGGTATGGTTCAAGCACATAAAAATAATAACGATAAACACAAGGGTAAGCACAACCCAAAAGACCGTAATAAATGGTGGAAGAAACTAATAGAAGTAGACGAAACGTCCCCGACAGTTCCTCTTACAGGTGCGTATGGCCCTTATGCAATTGGTTATAATGGCGCTGGGGTCAAAGTGGCTGTACTTGATACAGGCTACGATACAGATCATCCAGATTTATCAAGCAATGTATTTTTATATCAGGACTTTAACAGCTATGGTTCAACAGGTATTGATGACTTTAGCGGCCACGGTACGCACACAGCTTCGACCGTAGCAGGCTCAGGTATCGAGTCCGATGGTAAATACGTTGGTATGGCCCCCGGTGCACAACTCATGATTGGTAAAGTATTAAGTGATACCGGCTCTGGCACCACGTCAGGTATTCTCGCAGGCATGCAATGGGCGGTTGATAATGGTGCTGATATTGTCAGTATGTCGTTAGGTGGCAGTGTAACCTCATGTGATGGCCCTATGGTTGATATGGTTGAAGCTTTAAGCGATGAGGCCTTATTTGTTATTTCAGCTGGTAACAGCTTTATCCGCGAAACAATCGGCTCACCAGGTTGTTCGCCAAGTGCATTAACTGTGGGTGCAATTGATCGCGCCGGTAATACCGCAGAATTCTCAAGTCGCGGTCCATCACCTGATGGTCATTCAGCTAAACCTGATATTACTTCACAAGGTGTTAGTGTTATTGCTGCGGCATCTGGCGGCAAAGGAGACTATGCATACCGTGCAAATTCAGGTACTTCAATGTCAGCTCCTCATGTATCTGGTGGGGCGGCTTTAGTACTACAAGCTCGACCTGACTTAACACCAGCACAATTAAAAGCCGTATTAACATCATCTGTTGCACCAACTCGTGCTCATGTGCTCGACCAAGGCGCAGGTCCTATGGATGTTAACCAAGCAATGATCCAATCAGTGATCGGTGCGCCGAATCTTGAGCTTGGCTTTTTTGATTCACAAAGTGAGTCCCAAGTACATGAAACGAGCGTCACACTTACAAATTTAAGTGATGAAGATGTTACCTTTGATTTAGATATCACATTTGTGGGCGAGGACGATAAGCCATTAACAGCGTATAGACTTGCTGGTATCGGTAGCAAAAAAATCACCGTACCGGCCAACGGCACGGCTGAAGTACCGGTATGGATCAACCCTACCGTTGCTCTGAAAAATGCAGCCTACGGCACTATCACTGGTCGCCTTGTAGGTAAAGAAGTTAAAGATCATCATGGTAAAAAACGCGGCCATTATAAAAATGGTAAGTTTGATGAGTTACAAAAGCTCACTGTACCTGTGTCATTTTGGATAGAGCCACCAACAGTAAACTTAACCCTCAATGCTACAGATCGTTTAGGCTTACCAGCGGCAAGTCCATCTAAATTTTATATCATGAGTGGTGAAGATAGCTGGGGCCAATCAGGCCAATTCACTAATGGTAGTAGCACTATTGAATTACCAAAAGGTCAATACAGCATTGTTGCCAACATCATGACTTACGATAATCCAACACAATTTGGTGGTTTAGTTGAGTCAGCTGCAATGATGGCTGAACTCGATGTTAACTTAGACACTGATACCGCAATTAGCTTTGATGCAAATCAAGCTAAACCAGTGACTTTCAAAACAGATAAACCATCACAAATGCAAGGGTTTTCATTTGGTTTTACCTATGCATTAAGTGATGCTGAAACACTAAAATTAGCTGCAATCGAACTTGCACCTGACTATGTTACTGATTTCTATGCTCTTTCAACAGGCCAAGATGAACGCTTCCGTAGTTTTGTAACAACACGTGCCTATGCACCAAAACCTGTTTTAACCACTCAAGGTGGTTATCAGTTAGATTATATTTTAGCAGGTGCTGCACTCTCATTTAACGGCACAGGTAGTGCTCAGGTAGTAGCCGTTGGTGATGGTGGCTACAACACTGATTGGAATAACTTTGATGTTGCTGGGAAAATAGCCCTCGTTGATGCTGATTATTATGTTACATCTACTCAAGTAGCTAAAGCACTTGAACATGGCGCTGTAGGTGTTATCAGTTCAGTTATAAATAGAAATGGTCGTTATAAGCCAAATATTGCAGGTCGATTAGATATTCCGGTGGTTTCAATTGCACAAGAAGAAATGGCTAAAATCTATGCAGAGTTAGAAGCGAACCAAGATTTAACAATTAGCTGGTCTGGTACTGCTCATGAACATTCACCTTACGTTTATAGCATCGCTCATTGGACTGATGGCGCAATTGAAACAGGCGAAATCCGAATAAAAAATAAAGATCTAGCCCAAGTTGAGTCAACTCATTATACGCAAGGCGCAGCCCGCATAAAATACACTGACACGTATACATCATTGCCAAGTACCGGTGAATTTTATAGCACAGGTAGCCCACAAATGGTGGCAACGCCGCAAGTTCGAACTGAATATTTTACTGCAACAGGTGGTGAAGAGTCACACAATGGTCGCCGTAAAGGTAACCATAAAAATACTGAACTACCTAGCGTTACATGGACTAATCTTGTAATGCCTTCTATTAACTTCAATACTGATGGTGGCTTATTTAATGGCCCACGTGAATATAGTATTGGCGATAAAGCGGTTACAAGTTGGGATAAAGCACCGTTGAGTGCAACTTTACTAAGTAATGGTTCACCTCGAGGTTACCGAGACACTAACTTACTGCACGTGAAAAACTCAGCGTATGGTGATGCCGCAGGTCATGATGGTGGTTTAGGCTATAGCTTAAGTTCAGCTGTGGGTTATAAATTAAATGGCGAGCAAATTTCTCTAACTAACGGCTATATAGAAATGCCTGATGAGAATGCAACGGTAGAATATTCTGTAAATACTTATAAACGCGGTGTGGGTAATATTCATCTTGCTAAAGAGCTATTAGGTTCAGAAATTTATGTAAGTCATACATTCACTTCAAATGCTGATACGCAAGGTGTGCAGCCGATTTTAATGCCACTAATAGATATTCCACTTGATCTTGAAAATACTGCGCCTGCAAATACGCCGGTACGTATTAAAATTAATGGTCTTGTGGAAGGTATTGGCAAAGTTGACTTAACCCAAGTAAAAGTAATGTACCGCTATGGCCGTGAATGTCGTATGTATCGTTATACATCATGTAGCGTTGACGAAAGTCAAAACTACCCACTTAACACAGATCGTATCTTACCTGATGATATAGCTGAAATTGCTCAAATTGAAAACATCAATGGAGATTGGTATGCAACAATCCCAAATGACGCAATCGCTGGGGACTTTGTTCACCTGCGTGTGATTATGACTGATGTAAATAACAGTACAACTGATCAAGCTGTTATAAGAGCTTACATGATAGATTAATAAGTTATCCCAACGTGAAACATAAAAGCGGCCATTCAACCATGGCCGTTTTTTCACTATTTTTCTGTAGCGCTAACACTCAATTGCCTGTCAATACTAAATTACATATCTTTAATAACCAAACTTAACACAATTACGACCAGCCCGCTTGGCTTCGTAAAGAGCTTCATCAGCTCGTGCAACGAGTTTATTTGGGTCATCCTGAAACTGAAATTCAGCAACGCCAAAACTGGCTGTTTTTCGCCCAACAGCTGGAAATTCTACACTTTCAATTGCGACACGTAATTTCTCAGCAAGCTGTACGACACAATTTATTTCGATACTGGGCGCAATAATCAAAAACTCCTCTCCCCCCCAACGACCAACAATGTCTACATCGCGTGTATGCTCAATTAGTGTCTGTGCTATACGTATGAGTACATCATCTCCAACAATATGACCATATTTATCATTAACTTGTTTAAAGTAATCCACATCAAGCAAAATAATAGAGAATGTTGAATCATAGCGTTTCGCATGTTTTATCTGCTTATCTAACACTTGGTCAAGTCGCATACGATTGGCTAACTGTGTAAGTTGATCGGTGATCGACAACCGAGTGACATCTTCTATGGAGGCTTCTAGATCCGATGTCACCGCATCAATAAAACGTAGTAATCTAGATACTATGCGAGTATGTTTATTAGCATAAGGGTCGGGCAAACTTAAAGGCTCTGACACCCTACTTTCTGTTGTAACTAAGTTTCTTTTAGGCTGAGATCCTTCGCGTAGACCTACCGCCACCATTGTCGAGTTTAATAAGGTTAATTTAGAAGTACCAAAAAATTCACCATAGGTGTAAAACCCGAACGTTGGGGCTATCCTCTGTAACGGTAAAGTCTCTAACTCCACACTCTCCTGCATTAAAAAGCGTCGGCATCCACACGTATAAAGAAAAACCACCTGAGGGAAAAATTGTGCCATTGACTGATGAAGGCTTTTTGAATTTTCAATTATTAAATCGATATCGCCATAGCCAATACGAAATGTCTCGCCTTCTTTTATATCGGCAACAAATCGCAGTGCTCCACCTTCATTTGTTGCTACTGGGACTCGCGCCAACATTCCATCTTCGCGCTCTAGCAAAAACGGAAACTCCAATGCATTTAAAAAGAACTGCTCATCACTGGGTATGTCCAAATAACGATGATAAACATCAAATGCAGGTTTATCATCTACCTGTAAAACATTCAAACCATCAGCCTGCGTTATCCGCATAGCGCGGCTCAGTGGTTGCCACCCTAAATAAGTCGTGGCTTCAACATGAAGATCGCGACCACAAAAAATGACAGCTATTGCTCCTCTATCAAACATCTTTGTTTTAGAGAAGACTAATGAGTTTGTCGTTGCTGAATAATCCCCAGCTCCGCCACCAAAAATAGGATAACCACTTAGGGTTGATTCTATCCCTTGCAGTAGTTTGGATGCATCGATACTCAAAGGAGTCGAAAGTAGCAAGATACCTGCAATTTCAGTAGATGATTGGCTGATGCGTCGACCTAACTCAGCACCCGTGCCAAGCTCATCGCTATAACACGCCATAGCAACAACCTTTATTCTTGATGACTCAAAAAAAGTAAAGCCAATCACTGTTTGATTCGTTATCAATTGGCCATGAGCGACCTCACCTATCGTAGTTGCCCCAACCACTATAGCCATCGGTAACTTAGCGCTGATGAGCGCTGTAATTGCAGTTATTTTTTTCTGTTCAGCTTCGCCACAATAAACCTGAACTAGCTGCGCCTGTGAACCTGTCATTGCACAAGAAACCTCCCCTACTACAAGCTCTGCTGTTAATGTCTTCAGATCTGTATAAATATGAGTAACATGGTGGATCATAGATACCTCAAGAAAATTAAAGCAAAACAGTTGCTATCTACTATGTACTGCTAAGCGCACTCATCTTTGAGTTTAGACTAGTAGCACTAAGTTTTAGTAAAAACATACAAAACTAAAAACTTTATTTAACATTAATATTCACTGCTGTACTACAACACAAAATATGCACTAAACACTCCATCTAACATGAAAATATTCAATTGACGATTTGTAAATAATACATCCATATCCTAAACCTATAGAGTAGCTCTAAGAGGATCATCGATATGCCAACTACTAACACAATTGATAAAAACGCTGAATTTGCGCGTTGTTTAGAGTGCAACAAAGTCAGCACTTTTGCAGCCTTTCATTGGCTTGCCCTCGCCTTTAAAGATATGACTCAAGCACCTATATTGAGTCTTATTTATGGCTTAATATTTACAGTGATACCACTGACAATTATTTATTCTGCCGTTTTCACAGGAACCCATCTTGTTATTATCCCCGCGACCGTGGCGTTTGCTTTAATTGGCCCTGTATTTGCTGTGGGTTTATATGATGTAGCTTGGGAGCTTGAAAAAGGTCATACACCGACTTTACTGCATTCGTTAAAGTCTATGTTCAGAAATCCTGTTGGTGAATGGGGCTTTGCCGTATTGCTTATGGTGGTCATGATTATTTGGATGCGTCTTGCGGCGTTAGTGCATGCATTATACCCAAGCCATGCAAACCCGACGTTTGAAGAACTCTCTGCATTTTTAACTTTAGGTACCATCATTGGCGGAATATTGCTCGTCACTGTGTTTGCCATTTCAGCATTTACGCCACAGATCATGATGGAAAGACGAGTCGATATAATGACCGCTGTTATGTCTTCTATGAATGCCGTTAAAACTAATTTTAGCGCAATGGTTGTGTGGTCTGGCTGTATCTTTATATTAGTTGCGATTGGTTTTATCACTGGCGCAACAGGCTTTATTGTCATTATGCCGCTACTAAGTTACGCCAGTTGGCATGGTTATATTGCCGTGATCAAAACCAAAAAACCAAGAGAATATGAGTAAGTTTTTATATAAACAATTGCGCCGGTAAATAAAGCTCTTGGCGTAGTAATTTGCGGCCTTGTTTAAGTGCATTTTTATATGAAGGCTGATTGTTCGCATCAATATAACCAAAGAAAAGCTCAAAATCGTGAACATGCTGCTGGTAATAGAGGCGCTGCATCGGTGAGGCTAAACCTTGGCCTCTATATTGTTTAGCAATAAAAATATCACTCACCAATAAACCATCAAAGCCCAATTCTTCACTTGCCTCCCCCATAACCATGCCGAAAGGCTCGCCTTTATAAAATGCCATGCAGCATAAGTCAGCTTCAATCGAATCCATCAATTCTTCTTTCTCGCTGATTGGCACTATACTTGCCATTGCTGGGTTTTCGGTTAGAAACTTGTTGTACTCCTGCTCATACCAAGGCCAATATTTATCTAGCTCAAAGGGCTGTAAAGAGATATCCGCTTTTAAATCATCACACACACCAAGCAATGGCGTTTGACTGCCTAACAAAGAATCAACGGCGCGAGCATCTGGTAGTGACAGTAATTGCTGCGCTTGTTGTGACTTAGGTGCAGGCCACACACAAATGTGTTTAGGCGTGCACCAACAAAACACCTTGCGAATGTAAGTGACGAGTTCTTTTAAAACCGATTCTGTTAATGCATGTTCGCTAAAGACTTCAAACATGGTTTCGTCATCATCATTACGACACACACTGACTATGAATAAACCACCGTCGTCGCCTTCAACAACTTGTGCAAATAAGTCGTCATCAACCACGTCATCACTGATATTACGCCGCTGGCGTAACTCAATAAAGTCATCACTCGTGCAATCGTCATTTAATGCGAGTAAATCCTGAGATTCTTTGTTGATTGCTTTTTCGATATTTAAATCAGTTATATCTGTGAGGTTATAGGTGTTAAGAACCCCAACTCCTAGACGGCGTAAACACATGTCGTCGATTTTATAGAGTGGATAATGGCGCATAATTTCCCTTTACAAGTCCAAGATAAACCTTATATGGGGACGAAATGAGTTTTTATCAAACAACTTATGTTTTTAATCAAAAACAGGCCCATAATTTGGCCTGTTTTATTTATTCAATCATAATAAAGATTAAAACTGATAACTTAGCGACACTTTATAGTTACGACCAAGCTCGGCTGGGTCACTCGCCTCAGTGGCTGGCGCTCTTAAATAACGTTTATCCGTTAAATTATCCACCCCTAACCTCACGATGAAACCTTCTAAACTGCCGGTGGCTTGATATTTGGCATTCAGGTTATAAACAGTGTATGTATCTGTACCATAACCGTATTCTAAGTAGGTATCGCTTAAACGTTTTTGCTCACGGTAATGCAGCATTTGTAAACCTACATTAAACTGCTCGGTGAATTGATAGTTAGTATTCCAAGTAATTTTATCTGCCGGTGCTTCAGCATAAGGCTGCTGCGTGTAATCAATGGTTCCTAAAAAGAAGTTAGGCATTCCTTCAACATCCATATTAATCGTTGAATAACCTACATACATATCGATTGCTTTAAAGGTATATTGTGCTTCGATTTCAATACCATGACTAAATAATTTACCAATATTCTTAGCACTATAATCACGGTGAGTAGCAACAGGTATACCATTAGCAGGTTGTGGCCCTGGCGAACCAAGTTGTTTTTCGCCATCAGCATCGAGGTAATACATAAATGGCACGTTATCGATGTAATTATTGATTTCGTTATCAAAGTAAATGGCTTTAAAGCTTAAGTTATCTGCATAAGGCAGATTTTGCCAACTGAGACCAAAACCCATTTCAAGATTATCTGAGTCTTCTGGTTTAAGATCTGGCTGTGGTTCGCTGTAGCAAATCTTGCCGCCAATATGACAGCGCCATTCATCTTGTTTATAAAGCTCTTGCAGCGAGGGTGCTCTAAATGCTTCAGCGCTTTTTAAATATAGATTAAGGTAGTCAGTTACTTTAAATGTAAGGCCAAGTTCGCTCGATAGCTCATTACCTTCATTGCTATCAAACTGTTCAAAGTGGTCACTTTCACGCTCATACGCATCAAACCTTAAACCTGCGGTAATTAACAAGCGCTCATCAAAGAATGTACTTTGATCAATCAAAGATAATGACCAGTTTTGTGCATCGCTATTGCCGTAATAAGTAGACGCTTGCTGATCCTTCCACTGAGTTTGCTTGAAACTTTCAGTGTCATATTGTAACTCTACGGCAAGTTTATGGTTGATAGCACCTTCAAAGGTCGATAAGTTTGCAAACCGAATACCTTTACGGGCACTTTGCCCTTCACTGTTACTATCGTAATTTATTTTATTGGTTCCACGCTCTATATACCCTTTGGTAATCTCATCGTAAGTTTTTTTAGAATAGAAAGCTTGTACATCTAAATCAACGTAATCGCTTTCACCTTGATAGGTGTATTTAAGCATGCCTTCGAGATAATCATTTTTGTAATCTTCAGCAAGCGTGGGGTATGCAATAGCTAAATCAAGTCGCTGACCATAGGGCTGATCAACCGACTCAGTTTTACTGTAATCTAGCTTAGTTTTAAGGCTATGATGTGAGTTAAAGTACCACGTATTTTTTAGGGTCGCATTTTGTCGTCTTGATTTGTTTTGTATTTTGCTCAGTTGCTGAATTTGTTCGTCATCCGTTGCATCTTCCTTAGCAACAACATCAATATCATCATATTCAACTTGTCCGAGTGATAAAACGGTATCACTAACATCATTTAAATAGAACAGATCAGCATTAAAGTCATTCGCGTCTGAAACCGATTGATGTGTCACCGAAAATCGAGCGCCAAAGCCCTGCTCATCACCTAAATAATCACTTGCATCCTTGGTCACTAAGCGAATACTGCCACCAATAGCACCAGAGCCTACCGTCAGTGAGTCAGCACCACGTAAAACTTGGATTTGTTTTAACTGATCAGGGTTAATACCTAATGAATTAATTTGCGCGATGTTTTGACTACCATCGGAATCAATTTTACGTTTTACATCATCAACTGATGATATAAATACGTTCGCCATATAAGCCGCGAATAGCCGGCTGCCCTGATAAAGGCGCAACACTGCCTGACAGCTCAACCCCTGGGAGGGTCTTAAGTATTTGGTTTAAATCAGCCGCTTGTTGCCTATCTATTTGTTCTGTAGAAAGTACCGATACAGAACTCGCAACATCTTGATTTAGAGCTGTTAGCTTATGACCTAACACTTCAATTTGCTCTATGTCTTGAGCTTTTTTATCAGAGTCAGTCGCTGCGAATGTAGAAAAATTAGAAAGAGCCGCTCCAACACATAGAAAAACATACGAAAATTTCATATCATCACTCCTTAATAAAAATCATTACCATTTAGTTTTGTGGCGATTTTAGGGTCTTAACTCTAAAATTGCAATAAATAATTACTTATGGTTATATAAAAAAGTGGATTGTTTATCCGAATCTTATAATTAACTTGGCTAATTTATCTTAATACAAAAGGAACTATGATGAATTTTTGCAAAATATTAATTCTGATGATTGCAACTATTGGACTATCTTCAGCTGCAGCCGAACAATTTGGTAAACCTGTCGATAATACTAATCGGTTAAAAATTTCGACTATAATGGCCGCACCAGATAACTATTTAGATCAACCAATTACTATTGAAGGTACCGTTGTTGGTGTATGCGCTAAACGTGGCTGCTGGATGACGATTGCCTCTGATAAGCGTTTTGAAAACCTGCAAATTAAGGTTAATGACGGTGATATGGTATTTCCTATGACAGCAAAAGGAAGTAAAGCAATTGCAACCGGAAAGCTAAATAAAATCCAACTAAACTTAGACCGCACCAAAGCCTTACTAGCGCACAGAGCACAGCAAGCAGGAAACGAATTTGACGAAAATACGGTGACAGAGCCTATGGCAATTTATCAACTTGTACCTACAGGTGTAGAGATTCTTGAATAAAAGAAAAATAAATTGGTACAAATTAAACCGGAGTTTACATCGTGATATCGGTTATTTTTGCATTGGTTTAGTGATCATTTTTGCTGTATCAGGCATAGCGGTTAATCACAAAGATGACTGGAATCCTAATTACCGTGTCGAGCAAGCTATAGCACCTATATCCACCCAAAACTGGTCACTTGATAATGATGAAAAGCTAATAAGTCAGTTACTTGTAACAAGTCAGATTGATGAAAAAGTGAAAGCCTCTTACTGGGCATCGCCGACGCAATTTAAAGTATTTTTTAAAAATGGCAACAACCTGTTATTAAATCTAAAAGATCAGCAAATAATATATGAGAAAATAACCCCTCGTCATGTGTTTCAAGCATTTAACCGCTTGCATCTGAACGAGACGAAAGCATCTTGGATTATATTTTCCGATGCCTTTGCGGCTTTACTGATTTTTTTGGCTTTAAGTGGCTTGTTTATGATTAAAGGCAAACACAGTCCTTGGGGGATGAGATCACTCTGGGTGATCAGCGGTATTGCCCTACCTGCAGTATATATATTTCTATGAGCTGCGATAAAGTGAAGATAAGTATCTTCACTTTATCTTACTATTAACCCTTAAAACTATCCCATGGACCTGTGATGGCCAAGGTTTTCGTTGGTGTAAATACATTTACAAACAGGGTTTTACCATCCGGTGAAAAGCAAGCCCCAGCTAACTCAGCCTGAGTATTTAAGCGAGCAAAGTTATATACCTCACCTTTAGGTGTTACACCACGCAAATGGTTATCAACCACATCAGTGTACTGGTCTTCACAAACAATTAAATGCCCGTTTGGTGCAACGGTTAGGTTATCACCAAAGTTATAAAGCGAGCCATCGGTGCTTTCAACAAAAAGTTGAATTTTCCCTGGATCGGTTTGCTCTTGACTCGTGCCTTCAAACTGCGATGGTACATACTTCATAACTTGACCAAGTTGCTTTTTACCGCCATTAGTACAACAAAAATACAGTTCATTATTACCCCAATGAATGCCTTCACCGCGGGCAAATAATGCAGCGCCATTGGCATAGCCACGTAAGCGTAAGTCATCTTTTGGACTTTCGGGATTATCTAAATCAACCCACTCAACATCCATATTTTGATGCAATGCCATATTAGCACCAGCCCAATTTCGGGTATCAAATTGTGGTGTGGTTTTAATAACCATAGCTTGCAACCTGCCGCCTTTGTGTAATTTTCCGTACTCATTTGGAATGAAGCGATAAAATAAGCTGTCGCCTTTGTCTTCAGTAAGGTAAACAATACCTGTTTTCGGGTCGATTGCGGCAGCTTCATGGTTAAAGCGCCCCATCGCTTTTAACGGCTCAGGATCCACTAAGCCTTTAGCATTTGCAGGAACTTCAAAAATATAACCGTGATCTTGAGCAAAACCATCGGCTTTAGTTAACGTAGTTTCTTCGCAGGTAAGCCAAGTTCCCCACGGCGTTATACCGCCAGAGCAGTTACGGATAGTACCAATGAGAGATAAGTACTCTTGCTCTTTTTGACCTGTTTTAAGGTTATAAATAATATGGCTGGTGCCGCCTGGCAAAGCGACACCTTGTTTATTAGTATCATAAGCCTGCGGTGTTTTATGCGTTTGCGCGCCAGCATCTGCTTTAGCTAAATCAGTGGGTTTTAGTTCATGATTTCGAACCAAGGCAACCCTGTCATCATCAAGCTCAAAGCACCCCATGCCATCGGCTTTATCAGGCACAAATTGACCGTCAACCATTTTCTCACCAAGCTGAGAAATCACTTTATAACTAAAGCCTGCAGGTAAATCTAAAAGTTTGTTACTATCTGCAATTAAAGGTCCATAAGCAGCAAGATCACTGCCTAAGTCTGTGACTGGCACTTTACCAAATGCACTGCGAGAGAGTCCTACAAACGCAAGCGTTCCCGCACTAAATAAAAACTGTCTTCTGTTAATCATTACTGCTCATTTTTTATTGCTGACAAAATTTGCCAACATCATAAATTAAAAGCGTTAACAAAAATCGGGCCAACCAGTAAATTCACGAAATTGTCATAATTTCAAGCCATGAATAATTTACACAGCCATGCATGTTTTTCATATCAATTACCTTTGTGATCATAGCCACTTCGCAAAAAATAAATATAACAGATTGAAAAAGCTGATAATTATTAAAATTTAAACTCGGCATGCCCATTGCTTCGGTTAAGGTATACCCGCTTAGTTTTTAATTTAGGAGGAATTATGAGTAATAGTAAAGTCGCTGAATTTACCGCCCCTGGGATGAATAGTGAAGCTGCAGAGCAAGCAATTGCACAACTCGACAACCGTATGGTTGCATTAATTGATTTGCAGCTTACCTTAAAACACATTCACTGGAATGTGGTGGGTCCTAACTTTATTGGTGTACACGAAATGCTCGACCCGCAAGTAGCTGCTGTTCAAGAGATGACAGATACTATCGCAGAACGTATTGCCACATTAGGTGGCGTGCCAGTAGGGACACCTAAATCAATTGTTGATCGCCGCTCTTGGGAAGATTACTCAATTGGTAAAGGATTAGTGAAGGATCACCTTGTTGCTCTTGATAAAGTATACAACGGAGTAAATGGCGACCACCGTAAGGCTCTTGAGAAACTATCTGAGCTTGATCCTGTGTCAGAAGATATGATCATCGCGCAACTTGCTGAGCTTGAGCAATTTCAGTGGTTTGTGCGTGCTCACATTGAATCATCAACCGGTGAATTACAAAGCTAACCTAGCAGCTATTTACTTGCTTTAATAGCCTCTATTAAAGCAAGCACTTAAACAAAGGCCAAGCGTTTAACGCTTGGCCTTTTGTAATTTAAACACTTTTTATACCCAAACCATCAATTAAGTATCAATTTTGCGCTTACTATATTAAATTTTGAACTGGCCAACGAGATCACCCAAGCTTTCGCCTCGCTCAGCTAAATGATGGCTAACCGTTGAAGTCGTTTTTATTGAGCGGGTAAGTTCATTAACTATTTCTTGAATAGCAAAAACATTGCGATTAATTTCTTCAGTCACACTGCTTTGCTCTGTAGCTGCGGTGGCAATCTGTGTACTCATATCATTAATAGTTGTCACGGCGCTTGTTACCGCGCCTAAACTTTCTGAAATAGCTCTTGATGACTCAACTGAGCGATTACAACTTTGCTGACTGGCTAACATTGCCTCAACAGCTGCCGTGACAAGAGTATGTAACTCGTTAAGCATTTCATTTATTTCTAACGTACTTTCTTGCGTACGACTGGCAAGGCTTCTCACTTCGTCAGCAACAACAGCAAAACCACGGCCTTGCTCCCCTGCTCTTGCAGCTTCAATGGCCGCATTAAGGGCAAGTAAATTAGTTTGCTCAGCAATGCCACCGATAACACTTAATACGCTATTAATTTTTTTCGACTGTTCACTTAATGAATTAACCTGCTCAGCGGCTTGATTAATTTCTTTCATTAAATTTGAAACTTCATCTAAAGAAACATCGACGCATTGTTGAGCATTGGCAACGTCTTGAGTAGCTGACTGAGTCGATACTGCAACTTGCGTTGTATTTTGTGCTACTTCCTGAGAGGTGGCAGACATTTCTGTAATTGCAGTGGCTACTAATTCTGTTTCGTGATTATGATTTAGTAATTGGTTTTCAATTAACTGAGTTTGCGTATTAATACTATTTGATGAGTCTTTTACATCACAAGTTACATCCGCTACATTAGCAATAATACTATGTAACTTACTCACAAAAACATTAAAGGAGTTACCTAGTTGACCTATTTCATCGTGGCTATGAACTTCTAATCGCTTAGTTAAATCGCCTTGTCCTTTTGCTATATCATCTAAGCTTTTAACCATATTTTGAATTGGTTTAACCATAGTATTAGCCGCAACTAAAGCAAAAAACACCGTTAAAATCACCCAAAATAATGCGATCAATAATAATGTCGTTACTTTTTCATTCATGTGTTCTTGTATTGTCATTTGATATTTAGCAAGCTCGGCTTCAATATCATCCATGTATTCACCTGTCCCTATCATCCAATCAGTGCCAGGGATCATCGCTGCATACCCTATTTTTTCAACTAAACCAGATGTATTAGGTTTTTGAAAATGATAATAAAAAGCACCACCACCTTGCCTAGCTTGCTCAAGTAAGCCAACGATGATTTTTTTGCCGTTAGGATCTGTCATTGCTATCTGATTTTGTCCTTCAATGGCATCACCTAAAAGCGCATGAAAAATACTTACGCCTTTTGTATCATAGATAAAAAAGTAACCATCATTACCAAACGTAAGGTCACGCAATGCATTTATTGCATCTTCTTTAGTACCTTTAGAAAGTCCGTAACTAACAACTTTACGGCCTATCTCAACCTCGTTTGCTAATAGACTTTCTTTATCAGTAATCAATTTTGCTTTAAATGATGCAAAATTTAGTTGTTGATTATGGTGCTCTAAATAATATGAGCTGGCCATTAAGCTAATTAACAGCAGCGTGAATGGTAATATAGCTAATAACAACAGCTTGTTTTTCAGACTTAAATTACTCATTTTATCCCTCGTGTAACAATGTAGAAGCTCAATGGTATTGCTACATCAAGAGCTTATAAAACCTAATAATAGTACCTATTTACAATAAAGTATTTATTCGAAACTAAAGCTACCCACATGCTATATTCACATATAAATTCTCGATATAAGACAAATATATAGAAATTGATATTAACTCTATCGTGTAAGAAATAATCATGAAGATGAATAATACTTTGCAACGCCGCAGCGTCACTTTGCTACCTAGGTTTGAGTGCAGCCGCATTGTACGCGTTTAGTACCTAGAGTAAACACTTTAAAACAGATTACGCCCGCTCATCTTTTGGCGAATCCATAACTATATGTGATGTTATAGTTCGTACTTGTGGGATTGACCCTAATACATCTGCATGAAACGCTTTATAAGATTTTATATCCGCCGTTTCTACTCGTAACATATATTCAAAAGAACCTGTCACGTTATGACACTCTTTTACTTCATCTATAAACTCCAGTGCTTGCTCAAACGCACGTTGCGATTGTGTCGAATGCTCATTTAAACCCACACCTACATAAGCGATAAAGCCTAGTCCAAATGCTTGATTATTAATAACGGCGCGATAGCCTTTTATCACGCCTGTTTTTTCTAATTCTTGTACACGGCGCAGACAAGCGGACGGCGATAAACCGACATGCTCAGCAAGCTCTGCGTTAGCTATTCGGCCATTGATTTTTAACTCTTGCAATATTCTTTCGTTAATTCGATCTTTTTTCATATTTTTCTACCAAAAAAAATTATTTAAAACGGAGTTAGCGCAAAAATTGCGTTTAAATAAGAATATAATTGCACAATCATTCTCCACCGAGCAACTAAAAATGAATATTGAATTATTATCTGCATTAGTATTATTTGCATTTGTTTCTTCTATCACCCCTGGACCTAATAACTTCATGTTAATGAGCTCAGGGGCTAACTTTGGCTTTAGACGCACAGTGCCGCATATGTTGGGGGTCGCATTAGGGTTTGTATTAATGTTAGTACTCGTTGGTCTTGGGGTAATGCAATTATTTGATTTATTTCCAACCAGCTATCAAATACTTAAAGTGTTGTGTATTGGCTACTTATTTTATCTTGCCTATAAAATTGCCACCAGCCAAACAGCTGAAGGTAATAACCAGGATAAGGCTAAGCCTCTTACGTTTGTACAAGCTGCACTATTTCAATGGGTGAATCCGAAGGCATGGACCATGGCACTGAGTGCCATGAGCGTTTACGCTCCATCAAAAAACGTCCACGCAACACTGATCGTTGGCTTGGTTTTTGGTTTAATAAACTTGCCCTGCGTGAGCTCATGGACACTGCTAGGGCAAAAGCTACAACACCATTTAAAAGATCCGCGGCGTTTGCAAAGATTCAATATAACAATGGCTTTGCTATTAATGGTCTCAGTGTTATTTAGTATGGTTTAAAGCCACGAACACCAATAAGGAAGCTTAGCAAATACTAAACTTCCTTTATAATAGCTCTAAAGCTATAACTCTAGAGCTAACTCTTTTGCTTATACACCATTAATAACATCGCTGGCAGCACAGTTAAGCTCACGACTGTTGATACGGCAATACCACACAACACGATAATCCCCACCCCACGATACAACTCAGAGCCTTCACCAGGAATAAATACTAAGGGTGCTAAACCGCACAGCGTTGTCATGGTTGACATAACAATGGGTTTTAAACGCGTTTCAAGTGCGCTAATAACCGCCGGGTAAGCCTCAATACCTGCCACTAAATTACGACGACTTTGATCAACAATCAGAATTGGGTTATTAACCACAGTGCCTAATAAGATCAAAAAGCCAAGCATAGTGATCATGTCAAACGGTTGATGGAAGCCACCAAATACAGCGCCAAATCCATTGATTAGATTAAGCCCTAATAATCCACCAGCCATTCCTAATGGCACGGTTGCCATAATAAATAATGGCTGGCCCCAATGTTTAAAAATAGCGACTAACAATAAGTAACATAACGCTAGAGCGACAATAAAATTACCACTGAGGGCATCGCGTGTTTTTTCTAATTGATCTGCCGCACCGCCAATACTGATGTTCACTCCTGGGAGCAAGTCACCTTGCTGCTGAAGCTGCGGCAATAGCTGCTCACGCACTAGTTGCTGCGCACGCTCAAGTGCCACGTCACGCGGTGGAATAATATAAACGGTCACAGTACGACGACCATCAACTCGGCGTAAACTGTCACTGTCGGCCTTTTCGTTTAGGTTGGCCAGCGCATTTAACGGTAGTAACCCTTGTGAGGTTACTACCGGTGCTTGCTCAAGCCCCTCTAGACTTTGGTTATTACCCGCTTCAGAGAATATAAACACGTCGACCTTATCATCATCTAAAATAAGCTCATCCACATAAGCGCCATCACTTAACGCCGCAACGGTATAACCTAGCTCATCAGCGGTCATGCCCACCTCAGCAAGGCGCTGCCAGCGTGGCTGAATTTCAATTAAAGGCTGATCGAGAGTTAATGAAGAAGGCTCTGAATCCACTTGTGGATTATCAAACACCTCACTGGCCAGGCGGTACACGGCATCGGCAGCGCGGTATAAATCCACTTGCTCTGTACCGCTGATATCAAGTGCGACTGCACGCGTGCCGCCATCATTGCTTGAAATAATTGAGCCGCGCGATGAAAACGCCCGCATGCCGGGATAACTTTTAAATTTGGCGGTGATTGCCGCCATCATCGCATCAATATGTTCAGGATTATTAGGTTCACTTAAAAACCAAATATTGCCAACACCAACCGATAATGAATAATATTTCAACGAAGGTAATTCAGTATTACCTTGCTCAAAGTCAGCACTCGGCGCATTTAAATGCTGATTAAAGTAAGTCAGTAATTCATCGCCAATTTTTTGCATGTGGCTCAAGTTATAGCCTGGTGGGGCAATCATCATTGAAAATGCCTTCGGCTCTTCCCCTTCAGGCAAGTATTCTGCTTCGGGCATAAATAACCAAGCACCACCTACCAAGCCTATTACCGCCACAACAACGCATATAATCCGCTGCATTTTTGAGGCTAAGAAAGATGGGATAAACCGTGGTAACCTCATTCTAGAGGTCATAGCGGTATCCGCTTTTGTAGTACACGCAAATCGCGCAGATGCGGCCGGCACCACTAACAAAGCCACTAACATAGAGGCGATAATTGCCCCTGAAATTGCAATAGCAACATCAGAGTACAGTTGCCCCGCTTCTTGCACAATAAACAAAATAGGCGCAAACACCAACACGGTTGTCATCGTTGACGCTAATACAGCAGGCCATACTTCTTGCACCCCTGCAATTGCAGCGTCGAGCTTTGACAGTCCACGTTGCTTAGCTTGTTCAATATTTTCAAGGACTACAATGGTATTATCCACTGTCATACCAATAGCAAAAGCTACCCCAGCTAATGAAATAACATTAATAGTGCGATCAAATAATAAGAGCCCCAAAAATGCAGCAATAGTACAAATTGGTACGCCCATTACACCTATTAAAGTCGAACGTGGGCTTTTCAAAAACCAAAACATCACTAAAGTTGCCAGTAATGCACCAATTCCTAAGTTGGTCCAAACATTTTTAACTGACCCTTTTACATAACGTACATCATCACTGAGCAAGGTTAATTGCAGGCCATTTTGTGCCAATAAATCTCGGTTTATGCGCTCTACCACTGCAGTCATTTCATCTTTAATGGCCATCACGTTTGAGCCACTTTCGCGGCGCACCGACAGCATTAAGTTTCGCTCGCCATCGTTATATGACACATCGCGCAGTTCATAGTGATCTAACTGTACTTTCGCTACATCTTTGAGCCGTACTGTACGGTCTTGATCTTGTGCAATCACTAACTCTTCAAGCGCTTGCGCTGATTGAAAGCGTCCTACCATACGTAATAAGTATCGGCGCTTGCCGCTGTCAATGTCACCGGCTGATGCATCTTGGTTTCGGCTGCGAATGGCATCTCTTACGGCAACTAAACTAATGTTTCTACTGGCAAGCTTTTGCTGATCAATTAATATCTGTATTTGATATAACGCTCCGCCACGTACATTAACTTGCGATACACCTGCTACACGCTCCATTTCTGGGCGAACATTGTCTTGCGCAAAGTCCCGCAGCATATCAATATCAATATTCAGCGGATTCCCTGCTAGCGGCTTTAATGAGAAAAACATAAACGCGTTCGATGAAAACGAGCTACTGTAGAGTACAGGTTGATCAACATTCTCAGGATAGTTAGGCACTTGAGCTAATGCATTACTTACATTGATCAATGCTTCATTAACATCAACGCCAAACGGAAATTCAAGTTCTACCTCTGCCTCGCCGGTGTTGGCATAACTCGACATCCGCTTTAAATTTGGTAATGAGCGTAAATACCGCTCTTGCTCTATGAGGATTTCTTTTTCCACATCTTGTGGGGTCGCACCTGGCCACTGCGTTACCACTGTTATTGTGCGTACATCTAAATCAGGGATCATCTGCACCGGAATTTTAAACGCAGCTACAAGCCCTAAAATACACGAAATAAGCACTGCAACAGCCACCAGCGTTGCGTGTTTTACCGCACCTTGGAGCATTATTTAGCCCCCGTTTGCGTTACTGCTTTAACCGCTTGACCATCTTGGAGCAGTTCATTACCTTGCGTAACCACCCACTGTCCAGCATTCAAGCCTTGTGTTATCTCAACGTGGCCATTCATACGTGAGCCCACTTTAACACTTTGCCTTGTGGCAACGTCTTCAAATACAGTAAAAACGCTAAACCCGCCATCAGGGTGACGTAACAACGCATCTCGCTCAATCACTACGCTCGCTTTAGCACTAGGTTTTAATGCGATTTCTGCTGTTGCCGACAACCCTACTTGTAAGTCAGCTGAATTAGTAATAGCTAAGCGCAGTAAAAAGCTGCGGTGTGTTGTATTCACGACCGGCACTTTCGCTATAACTTTTGCATTAAACGTCTGATCTGGACGTGAAGCTAAATATACGTCAACGGCAGTTTCAATATCTATCGCTGAGAAATGCTCTTGTGGCATATATAGATCAAGCCAAAGCGATTCATTACTGACTAATTCAAAGGCACTTTGCCCGCGGGTAACCCACTCACCTAAATCCACCATACGTTTAGCCACGATACCATTAAAGGGGGCAACCAATTGGTGGCGTTTTAAAAGCTGTTGTTGATAAGTTTGATTTGCTTGTGCTTCGAGTAAACTTGCTTGCGCGCCTTTAACAGCGGCTTGCCTGTCTGCCAACTCAGTTTGCGCAAACAGTTTTTGCTTAGATAGTGACTGTGCCTCAGCAAAACGCCGCTTGGCGTCATCAACGGCCACTTGCGCACGCGCGACATCAGCATCATTGGCTTGTAATTGCGCTTTTATTAACGCGGAATCTAACGCCAGTAGAGGCTCACCCTGTTTTAGGTATTGTCCTGCTTCTGCATATATTTCAGTAATTACTCCATCAGCAAGCACTGAAAGTTGAGCATGACGCTGTGCTTTTAACGATCCCGTAAGGGTTATTTTTGGCACCAACTGCTGCTGTTTAACCTGCTGTGTTACCACATTCACAGCTTCAGCCGCAAAGCCCAATGAGTTAAAAAGCATTAAGCCAATAAACCAACAACACATAAAAATTTTCAAGATAACTCCTTTACTATCTAAGAAAAACTATCCAATACAAACTACTTAATAAAAACGACTTATTAAAGGCATGCTACTTTTGTTAGATAAAGTTTAGATTAAAGCCTATGAGTAACAACATACCCAGCAATTTAATAAGGATACGGCTACTATAATGCAAACCCCGCCACGTAAACAAGAATCATTTGCAAAGCAGTGGCTTTAAACGCAAAATAGCGGCAATAAAAAGTAATTAAACAACTGGAGTACGTATGAGACAGCAAGCACTTTATGAGGCCAAAAAGTTAGTGTTTCAAAAAAGTAGTGGTGTTATGTCTACCCTCTCGCATAATTTAAGAGGTTACCCGTTTGGCTCAGTAACCCCTTATATGTGTGACGAACAAGGCCGCATTTACTTTTTTATTAGTGACATAGCGCAGCATACTAAAAACCTACTGCATGATAAACGTATGAGCCTAACGGTGTTTGATGCTGCAGAACGAGGCGATCAAAATGAACATGGTCGAGTAACCATTGTCGGTGATGGCAGCTTAGTAAGCCAAGAGCACGCCGAGGTCCTGATTAATAAGTACGTCACCTTATTTCCTGAAGCACAAAGTTATCGCAATGCTCATGACTTTAATCTGTGGCAATTAGATACAATACGGGTGCGCTACATTGGTGGTTTTGGCAAAATATTTTGGTTAGAACAAACCGAGTGGCAACAGCCAAGTAAGCAATGGGACGAGTCACAAGAACAAAGCATGATTGAGCACATGAATGCTGATCACCAAGATGCCATGAGCCTGATTTTAAAACAGCACTGTAACCTTGATGACGCATCACCAGTTATGAGTGGTTTATTACCGCAAGGCTTTTACCTACAAAGCCTAAACCGTAACTATTACATTGCCTTTGATGAGCCGTGCGACAGCCCAATGGCGGTACGCAAAGCGCTCGTTCAATTAACCAAGACTGCGCGCGAAGCCAGCTAAAGTCGGTATTGCTTTGTAACAATTAAATGGTGTTAAATTAAGCAAATTGCATATACCCTAAAATCGATACTAATTTAGGAGAAGAGCATGAAAGACTTACAAAAACTAGTAGGTAACCTCAGTAAATCAGGTGCATTGAGTGGCTTTTTAGGCGGTGTTGCTGGCGGTGGCTTAACAAGCCTAGTGGGCGGTAAAAGCAGTAAGAAGACCGGTAAAAAAGCAATTAAATACGGTGCATTAGCTGCCGTAGGAGGCCTTGCTTGGAAAGCCTATAAACAATATTCAGAGCAACATAAAGCAACCCAACAGCCAATACCAAAGCACACGAACCGTTTTGATTTTACACCTGCGACCATGCCAGAGCAGTGTTTTTCGCAAGTCGTGGAAGATGAAAGCGGTTCGGGTCAATTAATCTTAATGCGTGCCATGATCGCAGCCGCTTATGCTGATGGCCATATCGACGAAACAGAGCGACAAAAGATATTTGCTCAAGTAGAAACCATGGCACTTTCAATGCAGGAAAAAGCCATGCTGTTTGATGAGCTACGTAAGCCAATGACACTCTCGGAGCTTGTGCACGCTGTGCCAAATGCACAAACGGGGATCGAGGTCTACGCCGCAAGTGCCAGCGCAATTGATTTACAACAGTCCATTTCACAACAATACCTTAATGCTCTTGCTGATCAGCTGTGTTTACCTAGCGAATTAGTGAGCAGCATCCACCTGCAATTAGCAGCTCAATAACTGCTCGTCCTTCTCTACCCTGTGTTTCAAAAAACAAATTTCCCCAAGCTATGAAGTCTGTATCTTGGGGTATACATGCACTAATATTAAATTTACTATCCACGTGTAATTACGATTAACTAGGAAACTGTTGTGCTATCGCGTTTGTATGATTTTATGCCGGGTTTAAACACTTTATTTCATTATGAACGAAAGTGGTTTACTGATGATTTTAGAGCTGCACTCTCTGTTGCCGCTGTTGCTTTGCCCGTTGCAATCGCCTACGCACAACTTACTGGTGTAAATGCCGCCGTTGGTCTGTATTCATGTATCTTACCCATGATCTTATACGCCCTGTTTGGTAGCTCTAAACAGCTCATTGTTGGGCCAGATGCCGCAACCTGCGCGGTTATTGCAGCGGTAGTCACCCCACTTGCCGCAGGTGATACGGTCAAACATTGGCAATTGGTCGTCACTATGACCGCCATGACCGGCTTTTGGTGTTTAATTGCCAGCAAATTTAAATTAGGTGTACTGGCTGACTTTTTATCTAAACCTATTCTAATGGGTCTGTTAAACGGGGTGGCTATCACAATTATTGTTAGTCAACTTTCAAAAGTAATTGGCTTTACCTTCGATGAAAAATATTTATTGGAACGCTTAGCCGCAGTACCTACTTATTTATCACAAGCTCATATTCCCACCCTGTTAATGGCTCTATTTACTCTTGCTGCTTATTTTGCCATGAAGCGCCTAAAGCCAACTTGGCCTGCTGCCATGTTTGCCATTGCGTTCGCTGCCATATTAGTCTGGCTTTTTAATTTAAAACAATTTGAAATCAATACCATTGGCACAGTCACTGGTGGTTTACCAGTATTTAATACACCCATTTATGATATTGGTATTATTCGTGAGCTTGTAGTGCCAGCGCTGAACTTAGCGATCGTGAGCTTTGTTAGCATGATGCTGACTGCCCGTAGTTTTGCCGCCAAAAATGGTTATGATATCGATGCGGATAAAGAATTTAGAGCCTTAGGTATTGCGAACTTTGCCTCGGCATTATCACAAGGTTTTGCCGTCAGCGGTGCAGACTCTCGTACTGCCGTCAACGATGCTAGCGGCGGAAAAACACAGCTGGTTTCAATCATCGCAGCCGCTATTATTGCCATCATTGCACTCTTTTTAACCGCACCGCTGGAGTTCATACCCAGTGCCGCATTAGGCATAGTACTAATTATTGCTTCAATTCATTTATTAGACTTAAAAGCAGTATGGCAATTAAAACGCAAAGATAAACACGCCTTTTACCTTGCGCTGGCAACTTTACTTGCTGTGTTATTTATTGGCGTTATACCTGGCATCACACTGGCCGTACTATTGGGATTATTTCAGTTCATTCGCACCGTAATGCGACCAACCGACACTGTATTAGGTGTTGATATCAACGGGGTAGTAAGAAGCCTTGATAGCACAGATAAAGCCAAAGCTGTGCAAGGTGTATTTATTTATCGCTTCAATTCGCCCTTAACTTACTTTAATGCAGGTTACTTTAAACGCCGCTTGTTAGAGCAATACGCACGGCAAAAAGACGACACTCAGTGCGTTATTATTGATGCTGTGCCCTGTTTTACCCATTTAGATTTAAGTGTGATGGCGATGCTTGCCGATTTAGACGTGATATTTAAAAAGCGTAACATTCGATTAGAAATAGCCGGTAGAAAACGACAGCTCCTTTCATGGTTTGACGTTGCTGGTATGACATCTGGTAAAGAAGGTATCTACGTACATTCAGACCTATATGTAGCTTTACAAAAAAACAGGGTTAGTCAGCCCTCACAGGAAGTAAGTCAGTTTGCAGCAGCTGATAATGAGGGAGTGTAGGAGTTAGCAAAAATCTAATATCGAAATCAGGCCGCTGCTGGCCTGATTTTTATATGCTCTGATCGCAAAATTAAACTTTTGGATAGTTTGAAGGAAAAAACGCACGACGCGCTTGTTCATCAAACTCTTTTTTAAAGTTGATATCAGTGCCCACCTTACGAGCACGTTCAACTGCCGGGCGGCTATCAATACGTGTGAACCAGCGTTGTAAATTAGGGTATGGCGCTAACCCTTCTTCGCCTAAAACAACGGTTGCTTTATCTATCCAGCCCCATGCAGATACATCCGCAATTGTAAACTCATCACCGACGATAAACTCACGTCCTGCAAGGTGTGTGTCTAATACCTCATAATGACGTTGCGCCTCACGTAAATAACGGTTGATAGCGTAATCGAGTTTCTCTGGGGCCGCGTGTCTAAAGTGTACTGATTGCCCTGAGTAGGGACCCAAACCTGACGCGATAAACATTAACCACGACAGCATTTCAGCGCGATCTTCTGCTTTACCCGCCAGTTTGCCGTACTTTTCAGATAGGTACATTAAAATAGCGTTTGAATCGAATACTCGAGTTTGGCCGTCCATTATGGCTGGCGCCTTGGCATTCGGATTAATTGCTTTAAATTCTGGGGTATGCTGCTCACCCTTTAAGGTATCAACTGGCACAAGTTCGTATGGTAACCCTGTTTCTTCAAGAAAAAGTGCAACTTTCATTGGGTTAGGCGTATGGTGAAAATAAAATTTGATCATGTTGGGCTCCTCAAAATTGAATAATGATTAAAGCACAACTTGAGCGATCGTTCAAATTATAGTTAAAGCCAATACAAAGATGCTTAAGCTAGGCATAGAATATGCCCAACTAAATTGTAACTATGGCAATTAGCGCGTGTATAGCAAATGGACGAACCGACACGCAGAATTAACTAGCGCTATTTAGTTTATCAGGCTTTTTTCACAAACTTGGCTGTTACCATCATTTCCCCTACGCCATCCACTTTGCAATCAAGTTGGTGATCTTTGCTATCTTTGATCCAGCGGATCACCGCTTTAGTGCCGATTTTTATGACTTGCGAACTGCCTTTAATTTTTAAATCTTTAACGACAGTGACTTTATCACCTTCAGCTAATAGCGTGCCGTTGGCGTCTTTTACATTAATTTCATCGTCTAATGCGGCGCTGGCAGGATCCCACTCATAAGCACACTCAGGGCAAATTAGTAAGCTTTGATCTTGGTATACATATTCAGATTGACACTTCGGGCATGCTGGTAACGACATAATTTAACTCAGGTATTAAAATTTACCTGTATGGTAATGGCTCAATGTTTATTTGTCTATTTGTAGACATTCAGAGTAAAGCACTTGGAAAACCCCCTTGATTATTCTAGTATCTAGTTGTCCAAGCTTATAATTTGTATATAAATGAAATCATTTCTTTCGTTATATTTTGCCAACCTTTTCTTAATTATTGGCACCAGCTTACTTACCACCTATTTAGCTTTATACTTAGGGCAGCATGGCACCTCAACCTTGTGGATAGGTTTGATGACCTCATGTTACTACCTCGGCTTATTATTAGGGGCTAAGCTTGGCTATCGCCTTATCAAATCGGTCGGCCATATACGTACTTTTGCTGCTAGTACTGCCGCGGTAATAGCGTGTGTTGCGGCGCATGGTGTGAGCGATAACATCTATATTTGGCTCGCCCTAAGGCTTTGCGTGGGTTTAGGTATGATGTGTAATTACATGGTGCTAGAAAGCTGGCTTAACGAACAAGCAGCACCTGAGTCTCGTGGTCGGGTGTTCTCCTTTTATATGATCACTTCCTATTTAGGCACTATTTTAGGCCAGTTCGCTTTGGCTGAATTTCCTGAGTTAGGCTATGCACCACTGTTTTTAGTCTGCATGGCACTGGCTATTGGTATAATTCCAATTTCAATCACCCGCAGAATTCACCCAAAGCCCTTGAAGCCAATTCAAGTAAGCTTGTTTGATTACTTTAAAAAAGTACCTCAGTCTATGACCGCAGTGCATTTTGCTGGCATTATTAATGGTAGTTTTTACGGTCTTGCGCCAACCTTTGCTAAATTGTCGGGCTTTAGCTCATCTGAAATCGCCATTTTTATGTCTGCCACTATTTTAGCTGGTTTATTAGCGCAATGGCCCATGGGCATGCTATCAGATAGAGTTCGCCGCAGTGTACTACTGCGCAGTAATGCTGTCGCCATCTGCTTGGTCAGCCTTGCTTTATTTATACTGCCAATTTCACAAACGCTTGCCTTTGTGCTGACGTTTATGTTCGGCTTGTTTGCTTTTACGTTATATCCATTGTCATCGGCTTTAGCCAACTCCCGAGTGGAAGACGAAGAGCGCGTAGGCGTCTCTTCAGCATTACTGGTTGCTTTTGGAGCAGGCGCTGCACTTGGCTCAACCGCTAATGCACAGATCATGAGTTATTTTGGCCATCAAGCGTTATATGCATCACTAGCAACATTAACAGTATTGATGTATTTATTACTTACCTTCATAAATTCAAAACAAAAAGTAGAACAACCTGAGCCGAGCGATTACGTGGTCGGTACGTCTGACGTTACCAATTCTCCACTAGCGGCGACCATGGACCCACGAATTGAAGAGACCACCGCTCATGATCAAATGCTGGTGGTCGATGAGGTGGATGATGAATACGAAGAAAATAACGACACGCCCAATCAAAACCCCCTGCAGGGCGATCTTTTTAAGGATCGCCAAAGTGATACTTAGTATGCAAAGCCAAAAGTAACGACTCCTAAAAAAGCGATAATCAGCAGGTAACACTTTAGCTGATATAGCTTTTCTAACATTAACAAAGCAGTTGAAACACGTTCCTCATACCGGTTTTATTGCTTCCTAGAAGTCTTCAATGTACCCTTAATGGATATCTCAAACTAGTAAGCAATTATGTATAAGCGCAAACTTTTTTATTTTGGTCTTACCACCGCTTTTATTTTATTTTTGGCGCTCCTGAGCACCGCAATCTCCGCCCATTTAACTCGCAAAAACTTACAACAAAGCAATATTGCCCAGTCATTATTGGTCGAACATGAAAAGCTCTCAAGCATCTCTTACCGACTTTTTAAACAATTAACCGACGAAATTATCTTTGGCCAAAATGCTAACCAAGCCTATGTGCGTCAAAAACAAAACCTGATCCAACAGTCAATCAGTCAGATAAAAAAACTAGAGATCGAGCAGCGTAATGCACTTGGCTTATCCTTTACCAAAGGCAGCGTTGAAGATACTGATGAACTGGTACGACTCATTGATAAAATAACCGTTGAGTTTAGAGCTGTAGTCAGTAGCGGTAATACCGCCCCTTTGAATCAACAAGCGCAATTAAAGCGCTTACTTGAGGTCACTATTGATGACCAGTTCAGAGAAGCTATAAATTCAGCAGTAGCACGACAAACCCGAGTTGTTGCGGCAATCAACGCCAAAATAGAAATGCTTAACACAACAATATTATGGTTTGCGATCGGCCTAGGTGCGCTTTCTATTCCATTAATATTATATGGCTGTTATTGGTTATTTAATCAGCTCTATCAGCCTCTGATCCTAATCGCTAATGCAACTAACTCGATTGCATTAGGACATTACCAAAAACCGATTTCAGTCACCTTGGATGATGAGTTTGAAGAACTCGCCACCTCCATAAACCAACTGGCACTACGCCTACAAGAACATGAAAAAAACGCAGTACAATCAAGAAAACAATTAGAGCTTGAAGTTCAACAGCGCACCAGTGAGCTCACAGAAGCCAACCTATTGCTTACTAAAATTGATTCAAGACGCCGCCAATTTATTGCCGATGTGTCCCATGAACTACGCACCCCATTAACAATTATTCGCGGGGAAGCACAAGTAACACTGCGCATGCAGTCAGTGTCGGTTGATGATTTTAATCAAACACTAAAATCGATACTCGGGCAAGCCCTCAGCTTAAGCCGCTTAGTGGATGATTTATTACTATTAACACGAGCAGAAATGAATCAAATAAATTTAGAAGTTGCCCCTACACAGATTGTGCGGTTAGTCGAATCAGAAGTTAACAAATGGCAGAAACTCAATCTAACCCGAACAATTACCTTCGATGCTGATGCTAGTTTAAGAGAACTGTTTATAACCATTGATACACAACGGATCCAACAAGTGCTGGCTATTTTATTTGATAACGCAATCAAGTACTCAAAATCAGCCCAACCGATCGAAATTACACTAACTAAAATAAGCTCAATGCTCACTATTGCAATTAAGGATTATGGTGAAGGGATCTCAGCAGCTGAAGTTGACAATATTTTTGAGCGCTTTGTCCGCTTTAGTAAGCACAGTGAAGGCTTAGGGCTTGGGCTACCAATCGCCAAAGCCATTATTGAGGCCCATGATGGCACAATCGGTGTTACTTCAACACAAGGCCAAGGCGCTGTTTTTTCTATCTCGCTTCCTCTGGAGCATACATAATGAATATCTTACTCGCCGATGACGAGCAGCCGCTCTTAAACTTCCTTTCACGCGGGTTACGCAGTGAAGGCTATGAATGCAATAGCATCAATGAATTACACGAAGTGCTGCCGTTTATTAAAAAAAATACCCCGCACATACTAATACTAGACAGGCTATTTGGTTGCCAAGATAGTATATCGATACTTAACGCTATTAAAACTCTTCCCAGCCCACCTATGGTGCTTATGCTAACAGCATTAGATGAAGTGCCTGAACGAGTCAAAGGGCTGGAAATGGGGGCAGATGATTACCTATGTAAACCCTTTGATTTTGATGAACTATTAGCCCGTGTATTAGCCTTAAAGCGACGTATGACAACTGGGCACCAACAAAGTCAAACAACGCTCGATATTGGCTCATTGACGCTGAATATCCAGCAACGTATTGCCTTACTTAACGATCAAGAATTACCGCTAACAAAAATTGAATTTGAGTTACTACTGTATTTTGTTGAAAACCAAGACAAGGTATTGTCGCGTGAACGAATATTGAGTCGGGTATGGCAAACTTACAATGATCCCAATACTAATATTATTGATGTATATGTTAGCCGACTAAGGAAAAAAATCGAAACACAGCACAATCTCACTATTCAAACCTTGCGTGGTAATGGCTATCGGATGAGTTTAAAGTAGCGCGAGTCGACAAGTACTCACGCACCCAACTATATCTGCTTAGTGTGAAATAGGTGACAATAACTTAGGGTTTTGTACTAAATTACGAACACCATGAGCATAGTCTTCATTAAATACATTGTCATCGCACCACTTACCAACACTGTTTATATCAACCACAGCAACAAGGGGTCGTACGCTCCAACTCACCTGTATCGGCGACGCTTTTTCGTTATAAGCAGGCCCTGTTGTTGAACCTAAATACTCAACGGGGATCCCCATATTTGTAGGTATATTAGGTGCTTGATAGTAACCATTTACTTGCTCTATCTCAGTGAGCTGAGCAAAGTTAACAGCCTGCTTATCATTAGCTAATACAATAACCTGACCTTCAACACGAAACGCAGGATTCATAGTGCTATCCGCTAAACAAGCGGCTAAAGTCGGCCCTGGACTCACTTGTGCTGACGAATACACAAAGTGTACTTCTAAAGTATCACCCACTTTTAACGAGTCACCTTTTGCAGCGCATACCTTACCTGCAATAGGTTTTAATTGGCTCGCCGACAATATGCCATCGTATACGTAACCTGTATTATGACCTTTACCATCGCCGTTGCCCGCATAAGTGGTAAACTCACCGCCTTTATGTTCAGCATTTTTATGAAAGTGAATATTACATAAATTAAGATCACTACGATTGGGAGCCGCAGCAAAGTGACGTAAGTTGGTGCCATAGTATTGATCGATATCACGTGGGGATTGCGGCCCAAATCCTTTACCCTGAGTATTTTTCTCAAGCGCTCTACGCTGTTCAGTCAGCACACTATCACTAATTCCATTAGCAGCGACTACGCCACTTACAGCCAATGTAGAGAAACTAATAAACCATGTACATTTTGCAAATACTGCTGTTTTCTTCTGCTTCACTTTTATTTATGCCTTTTATTTTATTAATAAGGCCATGTTATTGAAAGTATCTAAAAAAGACTTTTCAGGAACATTAAAATAAGATTAAAAGCCAGCTCAACCGCTACATAATTATTAGCAAAAATATAATAATTTATAACCTCCAGCCACTGAGTTTAAATATTTAATTATGCTTAGCGTTAAGACTCGACAAACTAACATTTAAAGTTAAAAATAAGCCTTTCGTAAGAAGGATTTTATGTATGTTTAAATGGTTTTTATGCTTTATTTCGCTAATTTTTATTACCTGCTGTGTAAGCGCACACACTGATCATACTCAATCACCTAACGTTAGTATCAACACCGCAGAAGTGAATTTAACTCAATTTCCAATGAGTTACTTTATCGACACCAGCGAAGAAATGCCCTTTAAACAAATACAAAAACAACCCTTTATCCAGAGTAAAAGTGAAATAACCTTAGGCACAAATGCCAAAACAACCTGGTCTAAAATAGTCATTCATAATGAATCCCCCCAGCAGCGAACGTTATTTTTACATAATGAAGATGCCTACCACCTACAAAATGTTGATTTTTATGAAACAAAAAATGGAGATTTGTTAAACCAAGTTAATATTCAACTTGATAAAGTAGGCCCTCATAACAACATATATGGCGGAACTGCCATATTCTCATTTGACCTTGCAGCTGATGAACGTAAAACAATTTTTGTACGAAGCGTGACGTTTTCCCATCAGTGGTACGCCCTATCATTATACGACGAAGAACATTCAAAGCGGGCGTTAATTGGCAGCAGTAATTACATCTCTCTATTGGTCGGGATGATGCTGGCATTAATGATTTATAATTTTTTCTTATACTTATCAGCTAGAAAAATCGAAAATATCGTGTATGCCTTCTATTTAATTTCAGGCATCATTTGGGTATCACTATCTTATGGTCTCGGCGCTAACTTTTTTGGTATCTTTAGTGCTGACCTTCTGCAGTTCAATTCTACTTTATATAGCATGCCCAGTTTTTTAATTTTGTTTATGATGCTTATATTTGAAACCAAAAGCCGTTACCCGAAAGAGCATATTGCACTATGTATCATATTAACTATTTTAGTTGCTGAATTTGTTTATAGCTTATTTGATCTAGTCAATGCATTAAAACCAGCGAGTACCTTAGCTGCATTAATGATGACAGTGACGCTCGGCGTATCTATCTCGCTTTGGCGAAAACGTGACCCACTTGCGAAATACTTTTTTTTGGGGCATTCGATGTTTATTATTTTTAATATGCTGGCAGTTCTTTATTACAAAGGTATCACCGAATCAAATCAAATTAATAGCCATGGCGTAGGTATAGGGATCGTACTTGAAGGATTGATGATGGCATTTATTTTGTCATACAGGATCAGAACATTAGAGAAAATAAAGTCAGCACAAACAGAGTTAAAACGGCTCGCAGATACCGATCCACTCACCAAACTCTATAATCGACGCTATTTTGACAAAACATGCTTACAATTACTGACGCAAAGCCAAACAGCAGGTACCGAATTATCGATCATTGTTGCTGATCTCGATCATTTTAAAGACATAAATGACACATATGGCCACGACGTGGGTGATCAAGTCATCATAGCGTTTGCTGATATTTTAATAAAACACCAAGCCGCCAATGATATTGCGTGTCGAATGGGCGGCGAAGAGTTTCTATTATTACTTAACTGTAATGCCGAAAAAGCCCACGCTATCGCGCAACACATCCGCAGTGATGCTGAAAAGTGTATTGTGAGAACAGAAGCTAACCTAGAGGTTCGATTTACAGTCAGCATTGGACTTCAGCCTGTTTCACATACAACAGACAATATAAAGGACAGCATTTCGATGGCCGACCAAGCGCTTTACAAGGCCAAAAAACAAGGTAGAAATTGTGTAGTTGCAGCTAGTTGAAAGCGGGTAGCTGATACCAATCGACTTAAATATTTAACCATTCTAGCGAGCTAAATGGTTAGTAACTTAACACGATTGGTATGACAACTAGCTTCAAGCCAAGATGAACTCAGCACTTTAGTGAAGTTTTTTAGGTCCTCGGCGAACTAATTCTTTGCCGTTTTCAAATACATCTTGAGTTACCCAACGCCCTAACAACAACTTATGGGTATCATCAAGTACCGCGATAAACGGGCGACCATTGGTATTATTCGTTGCTAACGCGACCCCTGCAACATTTTTTAAACCTAGCCCACCATTATCAATCAGTAATAAAAATGCTTCTAGCTCTTCAAGGGTGTCGATTATATCGTTATCGTTGATCATCGTGTTTTTACTCTGTTACTTCTTAATCTATAAAGAATAACAGTTTGAGTGGCACAGGTTAAGTAAGCCGATAATTAACGTATTTATTTGCGCTTAACTTATATACGTTAGATAGTACCTCTAAACATAGCTGTAATCGCATAGGACTCCCATGATCAAACAACTTTTAACTACGAGCTTAATCTTATCTTCCTTCAGTGCTTTAAGCGCCAATTTAACGGTTGAAGAACAGCGTATTGAAAAGGCCAACACGGTAATACCGCACGTTGTAGCTGCATTTGCTAAGGATATTGCTGAATTTGAGCAAGATTGGAAAAACTTAAAAAGCTATAAGCAAGCTACCGACTTACTCCATGATTATTCAAGCCAACTATGGTTAGACGCGAAACAGCGCATTACAACATCTAAAAATTATGATGATCGCGAACTTTACTGGGCACGGTTACTATCAAGTAAAGTGATCCGTACTGTAAAACCTGCTTTTGCACTTACATCAGCAGAGCAAAATGCACTGTTAACACAGTTAGAAAACGGCAGTCGCGGTCGCACCGATTTGGCTTACACGCAAAGCACCAATAAAAAAATATTACTCACTGGCTTTGACCCATTTTTACTGGATAAAAACATCAATCAAAGTAACCCATCCGGTGTTGCGGCACTATTACTTGATGGCCAAGTGATCACCTATAAAGGTATTACCGCTGAGATAAATACGGTTATGGTGCCAGTGCGTTACGAAGATTTTGATCAAGGCATTATTGAAGCACTACTCGCCCCTTATTACGCACTGAATAATGTAGATATGATTGTTACTGTAAGTATGGGTGGTAAAGAATTTGATCTTGAACGCTTTCCGGGCAAGCGCCGCAGTGTCACTGCTCCTGATAACGCTAATATCATCTACGGTGGTACACAAGCAGCGCCACTTATCCCAAGTTTAAATGACCGACCACTACCTGGCAGTGAATTTGTAGAATTCAGTCTACCCGTAGAGCACATGTTACAAGCTCAAGGGCAGTTTAAAGTAAACGACAACCACAAAGTCATTACGCTTGAGAAAGCGTTTGAACCAAAAAGTCTCGCACAATTGCAAGGTGCTGTTGCCGTTAAAGGTGGTGGCGGTGGCTACTTATCAAATGAAATTTCATACCGCAGTATTCGCCTACGCGATGAACTGAATTCTGACATTCCTACAGGGCATATTCACACCCCTCGCATAGCACAATTTGAACCTGAAACTGAGGCTAAAATTGTCCAACAAATCAAAGCCATGTTAGAAAGAAGTTTACTCGCCCTATAATGTAACAAAGCCACCTTTTAAAAGGTGGCTGTACATTTCTAGTTCAGAGCAAGGTTCAAGGCTCACCAAACCAAAGTTGAACTTAAAAATACTAAACACTTGTTTTAAAGTTAAAAAATAAAAAACATGCAGTTCAAAAAGTATGACTGCGAAATTTATGCAATAAAAAATTAAATTTTAGGTGTGGGTATTGGCGCGTCATTCGTATTAATAAGTAATGATAGTCAATTAGAACACAATTATGTCGAGTATTGCACAAGAAAACTACCCACGAATGTCTCAACTAAAACGTACAACTGCTGAAGTACACGATGACTTAGATCAAAAAATAATGGTCCAATCCCCCTTCGCTTCAAAACAAAACTATGCAGATTTTTTACGTTTTCAATACCTGTTGCTAAACCATGTTGAGCCACTTTACAACAGCCAACAATTGGCGCCATTTTTTGCCGATCTTGCAAGCCGGAACCGTTGTCACGCCATAGCCCTTGATTTACAAGATTTGGGCATGCAAGCACATACCGCTACGCAGCAGATCAATCTAGATAACTTAACCCTTGCGCAAGCAGTGGGTTGGTTATATGTAATTGAAGGCTCCAAACTTGGCGCTGCAATGTTAGCAAAAGAAGTTACTCAGCTCGGATTAGATGCGGACTTTGGAGCACGCTTTTTAGCAGGCCCAGGTAATGGTCGTGGCAGTCAATGGCGAGAGTTTATGCAAGCTGTAGAGGCATTGGACTTGACCAGTAATGATGAGCAGGAGCTTTATCAAGGTGCAAAAGATGCGTTTGCTACAGCGCACCAGCTGCTTAATATTATTTATCAGTAATTGCTGTTATAAATGTTAAATGCGGCGCTTAAGCAAACTTTGCCAATTAAGAAGCTAATTTATTTTATAGTAGGCTGCCTATGTGTAGCCTTAGCTATAATAGGCATGCTGCTGCCAGTGATGCCGACTACCGTATTTTTGATTTTAGCCCTTGCCTGCTTTACTCGATCAAACGACAAACTCGCGAATTGGCTACTTTCCCATCCTAGGTTTGGTAAAACTTTATCTAATTGGCAAACAAGACGAGTTATCCCCATGAAAGCTAAGCATTTTGCTACTTTTGGCATGCTTATTAGCTTGGTCATTATTTGGGTTACAAGTCATTCACTGTGGTTAACTGTTTTTTGCTTGTTATTATTTTCACTCGTTGTTAATTACCTTTTCTCAAAACCGAGTGTGCTTGACCAACAAACACATAAACGCTATTTCAAACTGACACAAGGTGTGCTGTTAGCCTTGTTGTGTCACTTTGTATTGGCATGGATTATATTTTTTAAAGCGAGCAGCTCCGTTAAGTCAACGCCGATGCAACAGCCAACGGTCATTGCGATTGAATTAGTTGTAGCACAAGCTCCACAGCCAGAAGTATCAGATGCAAAAAAAATCGCCGAGCAAGTAACGAAAAGCCAAACAGCCGTACAGCAAAATGTCCCTCCACCTAAACCTATTGCACAACAGAAAGTGCTAGTAAAGAAGCAGCCTACAGAAATACACGTGGCAGAAATTAAGTCAGTAACAAAAACTCAGCAAGAGGTTAAGCCAGATATTAAAAAGCAGCAACCGCTCCCTAAAGTAACGGAGCAACCTCAACAAGCAACTGTTGCAACCACCACAATGCAGCAGCACAGTGTATCAAAGCAGCAAGTAACACAGGGTAAGCAAAGTTGGACGGCAAGTTTATTATCTCACTTAATGGCATATCGAAAATACCCCACCAGTGCGATTATGAAGAAGCAACAAGGCGTCACATATGTAGAAATTATTTTAGCTCGAGATGGCAAGGTTATTTCATTGCAGATAATAAAAAGCTCAGGGGTAGAAGTGCTAGATCAAGCCGCTTTAAAGACCATCGCAGATGCAGAGCCGCTCCCTAAAGTGCCTAATGAGTTAACAGCGCCTCACACATTATTATTACCTATTGAATTTTTTATTAACAATAAATGATAATTATTACTGTTTATATTTAACCTTAAACTGAGGTAAAATAGGGACAGTTTTTACAACGCAGTAGTGGATCATGCCTTTTTTAGATTTTAGCAACGTCGTTAACATTATGACGCGGCGAACAGGTTGTCGGGATAAAGCACAAAGCTTGATCCAAGAAGCGATAGCGCGTTTATTAAAACAAGATACTAAGCAGTTTAATACAAATAAAGAAACTGAAAACCGTGCTTTAATTTTAAAAACCGCGAACAATTTATTGATAGATCTTTATCGTCGTGAAAAAGTATGTCAGTTTACTGCACTGCCAGAAGAAGAAAGTGCTTTATATGCGCAAGAACACCTAAATCCAGAGTCAAAACTAATGGCTCAACAGCAACTTGATGCATTAGAAAACTGTATAGCAAATTTACCTGATAAATGCCGAGAAGCATTTGTATTGTATAAATTTAAATGCCTAAGTCAGGCACAAATTGCTGAACACATGGACATTTCGCAAAGTATGGTTGAAAAACATTTAGTCAAAGCAATGAGTCGTTGTCGCGAGATTTTACTAACAGATGAATAAAACTAAAAATAACACAGCGTCATTTGAACAAGCGATGCTCTGGCTATTACGTTTGCAAGAAAACCCCAGCCAAGAGCAGTTAAACCAATGGCAACAATGGTTACAAAGCGATACCGATAATAGCCGCGCATTTAACGAATGCTTAGCGTTAGATAGTCAGTTTGCTAAGTTACCACCCGAAACAGTGAATAATTTTCTCCGTTTACTACCAGAAAAAAATGCACAGCCACAACGTATGCAATGGTCAAAGTATCTCACTTTGGCAGCATCCGTTGCTGTTATCTCCATTAGTATTTCTTTTTATACGCCGTCTAACACACAGGCATATACAACCGCAGTGGGTGAAACAAAATCTGTAACACTGGCTGACGGTAGTAACATTATGCTCGATAGCGATACCGACTTGTCAGTTTATTATGATGATCAGCAACGCCGGATTGAACTACATCAAGGTCAAGCCGTTTTTAATGTAGCCAAGCAAACTAACCGCCCTTTCTTAGTTAGTGTAAATGAAATAACAGTTACCGTACTTGGTACGCACTTTAATGTTAATCGCCTTAAGAATGACGCTGTGATCGCAGTGGATCATGGTAAAGTCAACGTATACGACCCTACTTTTGGCAACATATTGCTAGAAGATAAGCAAGGCTACTACAGTTATGACGACCGTAAGGTTGAATTAACAAACATACACTTTGCAATGTGGCAGCAAGGGCAAATCCACTTTTCACACACACCATTAAACCTAGCTATAGAGCAATTAAATCGCTATCAAACTAATCAATTGCAATTAGGGCAACAGCAGCTCGCCCAGCTAACCATCAGTGGCACATTCCAGTTAAATGATGTGAGCCATACAGCCCAATTATTACCTAAAATACTCCCTATTGAAGTAATATCAAAAAACAATCACTGGCTATTGTTGCCGCGTAAAGAGCTGGCCACTCAATAAACTGGCTTTTTTCTAACCTATAGACTCTAAGTATTACTATCAGCCTCGTCGTTCTGCACTAAAAACAAATAACGTTATTAATCAATATCTTAAATATATATCTAATAAGTTATAAAAAACATTTTAAAGAGGTGAGGAATAATTATTCTCATTCGTTTTATTGGGTAGTAAATTCAAATGAGAATATAAAATGAAAAAAATGCAGTTTTCAACTATCGCGCTGGCTATTGGTTTAACCTTCAGTGTCCCTACGGTGGCAAATACTTCAATAATGATGTTAGATATAAAGCCACAACCACTGGAAGCAACTCTGAATCAAATCGCTTCACAGTCAAATATGACTCTAATTTTTGACCCAGAACTAGTTGCTTCTTTAAATGCCCCACAATTACAAGGACCGGCAACTGTTCGCGATGCCCTAAACCAAGTACTTAAAAATACAAACATATCCGCAACTATCGAAGGCAATGCAATAATTCTAAAAAAGTTAGATAGCTCAAAATCAGCAACTGACTTAGCTGCATTGTCTGTTGTTGGTGGTTACATTGCTCCGGGCATGTTCGAAGAAACCGCCGTTGAAGCAGCCGATTTACCTTATTTAAAAACCAGTTCAAATGTGCAACTAAGCGAAGAATATATTGAGCAATTCCGAGGTACTTCTGCAGGCGACATGCTCAAGGGTATACCGGGTGTTGAAGTTGGCGAATCAAGAAATGGTGGCGCTATTGATGTAAACATTCGTGGTGTACAAGGTCAAAATCGAGTTGCAGTTGTAATTGACGGCAGTATGCAAAGTAATACGGTATACCGAGGCTATGCTGGTATCTCTGATCGCGCGTACGTTGATCCCGATTTAATTAGCACAGTATCAATTGACAAGGGCCCGACTAACAATGCGCAAGGTATGGGGGCTGTGGGCGGCGTTGTAGTAATGGAAACGTTAAAAACAGCTGATATTTTACGTGATGGTGCCCACCACGGCGTACGCTTCAAAGCAGGTATGCAAAGTAATAGCGTAGATGCACAAACTAACTTTGATGCGACACCGCGCGCAGATGCGCCTGGCCTTATTGACAGCGATGGAGAATTTGCCAACCTTGCTTATGCCACAGAGCAAGAGAGCTTTGACCTAGTTATTGCAGCCTCTCGTCGTGATATTGGTAATTATTTTGCTGGAGATAAAGGCCGTGAAGATTACTTTTACGATGAAGAGAAAAGCCGCTGGAATGAAGTCGACGGTACCTGGGTAGAAGAAAAATATACAGTGGTAAATGAAGGGATTGCACGCTTTTATAAACCAGGTGAAGAAGTATTAAATACGGCCAACAAAACCACGTCATTACTGATCAAACCAACCATAAAAATAAATGACGATTCTAAATTAGAACTAAGCTATCGAAAATACAAAGCTGAGTTTGGTGCGATAATGGCTTCTCAGATCTACCGTAATGAAGGCGATACGTTAAAACAGTGGAAACCTTCAAAGCAAGATATCGATAGTTACAGCGCCCGCTATCAATACGCCTCACCATCAAACCCATTACTGCAAAAGCTGAAAATAAATCTATGGCACACAGAGTCAGATTCGCAGATATATAACGGTTCGGTTTTTACCAACCCACGAGAAGGTAAAGATGCACCAGAGCAGCATGACTGTGAGTCATGCGTAGATGTACTGTACTTAGCAAAAACAGAGTCTCTTCGAACTGGCTTTGATATCAGTAACCAAAGCATCTTTACAAGTGCTGATCACGGTACAACAAGCCTAGACTATGGGTACAGTTTTCAAAAGGAGTCTATTGGCAAAGGTGATGGTGTTAACTATTCGCAAGAAGATATCAATTATAACCGTGTTTACCGTGATGGCGACCGTTATGAAAGCAGCCTGTTTGTACAAGCTAAATGGTCACCAAAAGATTGGTTGAGCTTTGAGCTAGGCGGCCGCTACTCGTGGTTTAAAGCACAAGATAACAACACCTACTGGACTGAAGATAAAAAGAAATTTAAAACGATTTATCTATTTGCTGAAGATGGTACTCGCTTAGGTCAGATAAACTGGTTCCCTGACGAAAATGGCGAATATGTTGCAGCAACTGATCCACGAGTAACGGGTGAAGGTTTAGTAGAAAATTGGGGCGAAGACCCTGTTGATATTGCAAGCCTTGATATCGACAGTAGTTTTCTTGGTTGGGGTGAAAATAGTCTACCGTTAGGGACGTTTACCGCCAGCGAAAAAACTGCAAGGGATAACAGTGGTTTCGCTCCTAACTTAGCCGTTAACATGCAGTTGAGCGATACTTGGCTCGCTTATGCGCGTTACAGTGAAGCACTGCGGATGCCAAGCTTAATGGAGTCGACACGCGGTTGGTCTGTATCTAGTCGTATCTTTGATATTGAACCTGAACGTGCCAAGAATAAAGAAATTGGCTTTTCATATATTAATGATGAGCTATTTAACTCAGTAAAAAGCAGAGTAAAAATTGCTTACTTCGATAACAAAATCGAAGATTACATAACCCGCCGAACCGTTGATAGAGCCTTAGTCAGCGATACTGATATTGGTTTAGCTATGGGCAACTCAGACAGCTTTAATACCAAAGGGTTTGAGCTGCAAACTCACTTTACTGTTGGCCGTTTTTACACCGATCTTAGTGCCACCTATTATACTGAAGCTGAACTTTGCGATAGTGAAATAGCACAAAGTTTTCGTGATAATCAATACGCTAACAGACAAGGAGAAATCCCTGATTGTTCCAAATCTGGGTTTTCCGGTATGTACGTTGCTAATCACATCCCACCGCAAGAATCTTACGCTGCAATCTTAGGTGCTAAGTTTTTTAATGACAGCTTAGATATAGGTACAAGGGTCACTTACACCGGTGAACCAGATACTGACTACGATAGAAAGTTAAGCTGGCAGAACTATCATGGATCAGCCCCCCATGTTCCAACCGTCGCTTATACATTGATTGACATTTATGCACGTTATGCGATTACGGATAATATGGAAGTGAACTTTAATATTGCCAATTTAACCAATGAGTTTTATCTCGATGCATTAGCACTTAGTTTAATGCCAGGCCCAGGACGTACGTCACGACTTACTTTTACGGCGCATTTTTAAATTAAAAATGTTTTTACAATATCAACTCAGCCGCATTGCGGCTGAGCTTGTTTATACATATTAGGTTGTTGGAGAGTAAAATGGAAAACCCTTATGGAATTGCAGCGCTATGGCAGCAAAGTGATGCAGTCATTAAATTTGTTGGCTTCTCTTTATTAGCGATGTCGCTAGCATCCTGGGCGGTTATTTTTGTACGCTTATTTAGTCTACTAAAATTACGAAAAGCAAAGCACTTAGTGGTTAAGTTTTGGCAACAGCAAGATATCAATAACGGGGTTGAGCAACTGGCTCCGCAACCGCACTTTCAGCAGTTGGCTGTACAAGGATTGCAAGCTAAAGAGCATCATCAAAATCATGAGGAACAACTACAAGGCCAAGTTCCACTTGCTGATTGGTTAACTACCGCGCTTAAAAATAATATAGATGATACCCGCGAGTCACTTTCCGGCGGCCTTGCTATTTTGGCTTCAGTTGGTTCGACATCACCGTTCATTGGTTTATTTGGCACTGTGTGGGGAATTTATCATGCTTTGATTGGCATTGGACTTTCAGGCTCTGCGAGTATTGATAAAGTAGCAGGCCCTGTTGGTGAAGCCTTAGTAATGACTGCATTTGGGTTAGCGGTGGCAATTCCCGCAGTACTTGCATACAACGCGATTAGCCGTGGTAATAAATCGGTGCTCATTCAATTAAATCGCTTTGCATCACAACTACATGCCTATTACTTAACAGGCACAGTACAGACAAAGGCAGGATAATGTATGTCATTCAATTTTGACAATGATGACGAAGAGATCATGAATGAAATCAACATGACACCTTTGGTTGATGTAATGTTGGTATTATTAATTATTTTTATTATCACAGTACCGGTGATCAATCAGTCAATCCAGGTAGATTTACCCTCAGCACAAAGCGAGCCAGTAGATGCAAAGCCCAATACTATCGTCCTGTCTGTAGATAGTGATGGCCGTTATTTTTGGGCCGAACACATAATTACCAAAGAGCAGCTAATTCAACGTTTAACTGAACAAGCCGCTATCACACCACAGCCTATTTTGCATATCCGTGGCGATAAAACCACTGAATATCAAAATGTAGTTTTTTTAATGGAGCAAGTGCAACAGGCTGGAATTAACAGCATGAGCTTTATTACCGAAGAAAACAAAAAGTAAGTTAAGTGATAACTCAGCAGGGTTATCACTTATACCAATCGTGTTAAGTTACTGACCATTTATAGCGACAGATAAATACAGTGATAACAAGGCATAAATTTTGACATGTAGTTGTTCTCGGCATTAGCTAATTAATTGCTATAACTCCT